>CAJXLD010000147.1 GCA_913055595.1 uncultured Altererythrobacter sp. | reverse complement strand
GCCGTGCAAGGTCTTCGCGTGCAACACCGCGGGCGAGCAGGAGCTGGTCGACCAAATCGTTGTCGCCGCCATGTCCCTCCGAGAGGTGCATGTTGCCACCGAGCCATTGCCAGTGCTTTCCCGAGAGAGACCGGTCTACTCCCAATATGACCTTTGCAGAGCTCATGGCTTCCCGATTATACGATGATACATCAGCGGGAAAGCGCTCCGGAAAAATGTTCGAGAATTACAAACCATAATGGATACATAACTGTATCGATCTGGTTCGACATCTTTGCCATGCTCACATTCGACCAAAAAATGGTATTGGGGAATGGTATTGCTGCGAAGGCCAGGATGAGGGGTTTGGAAACAATAGCGTTAGAGCATCGCCCAGCCGAAGGCCGAACAGATCATGCGGTCCTGCTTCTCTTTGCACCGGGGCACCGGCCCGATGTCAAAGCTGTGAGAAGGCTTTCGCGTGCGGATGGCCAATTTGCTGTGACCCTTGATGGAAACTACGAGGAGGAAGCGCAGGTCTGGCTTGAACTGCTGGCCAACGGCCTTGCGTTCGACATGTCCGGACTTGCGCCTGGAAAGCCACACGGCCAGTTATCCGATGGCCATTTCTTCGGCTTGGGCCAGGATTTCGATCCAGCCACTTGCGAGGCTGCAGTACTCAGGCCGGGACCGCATTTAACGAGCGGCGGCATGATGGTGCCTGTCTTGCGTTGCCTTGCATGGGTTGCAGCACAACTTTCTGCCTTGCCACATTTGAGAGCAATCTGCTGGCAAGCGGCGCGTACGGTTTGTGCGCCGGGCTATTTTCACGATGCGGTAAGCAATTGGATCGAAGGCGGCGCATTCCCCGGCCTTGGCCTGACCGCACTGGTGCCGCAACCCGATGGCTCGATCGTCAGCGAAGGGCTAGCCTTGTTTACCGGACAGGAGCTGCGCCTGGATCGGGCAGATGGCGATGAGCCATCGGAGGGCGCCAAGCTCGCACTCAGGCTGTTACATTGGCTCGTCGAAAATGGACGGATCGAAACCGTACAATCACTAGCCGGTCCGAGCGGAGAGACATTGTTTCTTGAACCCGATCTTCCACGTGGCATTGTGCACGTGAGGAGAGGGTTTCGATAGGAAGACTTGCGCAGCAAATCGATCGCGTGCAGCGGGATCGCCATGCGCGCGTAAAACTGCCCTTCCGCTCGGTCAACAGGAAGGGCAGCGCTGGGTATTGCCCGGGCATGCAGCGGCATCATGTTTTGCCTTGCCAACTCATGCTGAACCAGAAGTTCCAAAAGATGTTCGACTCTGTGGGTTGCGACCGTATCGGTTTTGACGATTTTCGTTTCAACGGCTTGCTCCTGCCGGCTTTAGAGAAGGCATCGATTGTCCTTGGCCTTCCGCTGCATCGCGGACCACATCCAATTTATAATGAGGTGGTGACAGAAAGGGTGGGTCAGATCGAGGCAAGCTGGACCAGAGCAAGTCGCCTGGATGAAGATCGAGCGCAAGATGAAGTGCTACTGCGTATGCGCTTGCTGCAACGGGCCTTGAGGCGACGCCTGCTCGAACCGGGCTGGCGCCGCCTGAGACTCAACAATAAAGATCCCTTGGGCAAAGGGTTGGACTTCAGCGGTCTCGATGCGATGGCCGATGCGCTTTGGTCTGCTACTGAATCCGTCAGCGCCAAGCCTTAAGTGTTTGCCTCAAGAGATGCGCCGTTGGCGGCGCTCAATATCGCCCGCACACTGGCGGTCGCCACGTCTTCATCGATGCCGACACCCCAGCAGCTTCCGCCATCCGGGAGGCGGCATTCAATATAGGCAGCAGCATTGGCATCCACGCCTGATCCCAGCGCGTGTTCGACATAGTCGAGCACTTCGAAATCGAGCCCGTAGCTTTCCTTCATTGTCGAGAGGATCGTTGAGAGCAGTCCCTTGCCACGGCCGGCAATGCGCTGTTCCTCTCCATCAACCTTGATTGTGCCAGTGAAGATGCTTGTACCGTCTCCGGCCTTGCTTTCCTCATAATCGACCAGTCGATATCGCTTGGGCACTTCGCCTACGAAATAGGTCTGCTGGAAACATTGCCAGATATCGGCGGCGTTAAGTTCTCGACCCAGTTCATCGGCCATGGTCTGTACATGGCGAGAAAAGTCGGCTTGCAATTTCTTGGGCAGTTTGAGGCCCTGGTCCTGTTCGAGAACCCAGGCAAAACCGCCCTTTCCACTCTGCGAATTGACGCGGATCACAGCTTCATAATTGCGGCCCAGATCGGCAGGATCGATGGGCAAATAGGGCACGCGCCACAGCTCATCATTGCGCTGCTCCTGCGCTTCGAAGCCCTTCTTGATGGCATCCTGGTGGCTGCCCGAAAAAGCCGTGAACACCAGCTCACCGCCATAGGGGTGGCGCGGGTGTACAGGCAACTGGTTGCAATATTCGACCGTCTCGATGACCTTGTCGATATCGCTGAAATCTAGGCCCGGATCGACGCCCTGCGTGTACATGTTCATGGCCACGGTCACGAGGCAGCAATTACCGGTGCGTTCGCCATTGCCGAAAAGGCAACCTTCCACGCGGTCGGCACCTGCCATCATGCCCAGTTCGGCCGCCGCCACGCCTGTGCCGCGGTCGTTGTGCGTATGCAGGCTGATCGCGGCCTTTTCCCGGCCGGGCAAGTTGCGGCAGAAATATTCGATCTGGTCGGCATAGATATTGGGCGTCGCCGCCTCGACTGTTGCCGGCAGGTTGAGGATGATCGGGCTCTCCACGCTGGGCTGGAGTACCTCCATCACCGCTTCGCAAACCTCCAGGCTGAAATCGAGTTCTGCCGTCGAGAAGGTCTCGGGCGAATACTCGAATTGCCATTTGGTGTCAGGGCGCTTGGCTGCCTCGTCACGAAGCAGCTTCGCGCCATTGACGGCGATCTGCTTCACATCGGCCTTGTCCATGCGAAAGACGATCTCGCGCCATGCCGGACTGACGGCGTTGTACAGGTGCACAATGGCCGAATGCGCGCCTTCGAGGCTTTCAAAGCTGCGCTTGATCAGGTCTTCGCGCGATTGCGTCAGCACCTGCACCACCACATCCTGTGGGATGCGCCCGGACCGGACGAGATTGCTGATAAAGTCGAATTCAGTCTGACCAGCAGCGGGGAAGCCGACCTCGATCTCCTTCACGCCTACTTCCACCAGCAGGTCGAAGAAGCGCGTCTTCTTCACGCCATCCATCGGATCGATGATCGACTGGTTGCCGTCACGCAGGTCTGTGGAGAGCCAGCGGGGTGGGGCGGTGATGGTGCGCGAAGGCCATTGCCGGTCGGGCAAGTCGACCTGCGGGAATGGCTGGTATTTTCGGCTCGGATCTTTGAGCATTGACATGGCTGGAAGCCCTTATCGCTTATGCGCGGCGCGGCAAGGGGCGCGCTGCATTTTCTACTCTGATTTTGAAATGTCCCTTAGGCGGGATGCCCATGCGTTACGCGCAGGGCCGGGTGCACGCCTAAGGGCGTGTAAGTCGAAGCAGCGATAGGAGCTCACGACGGTTCATGGTGACCAGCATATGCGCATATGGTTACCAAATGTCTAGGCCTTGAAAAACAAGAAGCGCGCGACCGCGGGGCCGCGCGCTTCTCAACGTGACGAAAATCGGAAAGTCTATTGCTTCTCGAACGCCACCGTAATGTAGAGTTCAACGTCGTCGGCAATGCCAAAGGGAACGCCAAAACCCATATTCCACTCGGAGCGGGTGATCGTGGTGCTCCCGTGGAAGCCCAGAGTTTCCTTTTGGCTCATCATATTGGTGCCCATGCCGGCCAGTTCGGCCTGAATGGTCACTTCCTTGGTGACGCCGTTGAAGGTCAGGTCACCCGTGATGTGTGCGGTCGTTTCGCCAGTAGAATGGACCGAAGTAGAAACGAAACGCGCAGCTTCCGGGTTCGGCCCGAAGAAATCGGGCGCCGAAGCTCCTTCACCTGCTGGCCTTAACAGGTGGTCGCGCAAGCCAGCACTAGGCACCATGACCGACGCAAGCGGAATGGTAACATCGACCGAGGAATTGGCGAGGTTTTCCGTGTCGAGAGACAGCGTCCCTTCGACATCGCCAAAGAGGCCGTAATAGTCGTTGAAGCCGAGATGGTTGACACTGAAAGCAACCATCGAGTGTGCTGCGTCGGTGGAGTATGTGCCCGAACTTGCGGCGCTGGGATCGAGAGCCGGGGCAGGCGGGCCGCCTTGGGCATGCAATGCACCAACTGACATGGTTGTAATGCCGACCGCTGCGGCAATAGCGAGAACAGACTTGCGCATAAGGGGGATCCTCTCGGTAAAATTGTCAGCTACGCAATCTGGCGTTGCTGTTTGACAATGTCCACCGGGAAAGACTGCAGAAACCGCCTATTGGCGCAGGTTTTGTGTCGCGAATTGTCGCAGGCCGCCAGGATAGGCGGCCTGCTGTGCAAACCTAGTTCTTGTCCTGATCGACCAGCTTGTTGGCGGTGATCCATGGCATCATGGAACGTAGACGAGCGCCCGTTTCCTCGATCGGATGGGCCGCTGCTGCCTTGCGCGATGCTTTCAGCTCGGGCTGGCCGGCGCGGTTGTCGAGCACGAAGTCCTTCACGAAACGGCCCGAGGTGATGTCGGCAAGGACGCGCTTCATCTCGGCCTTGGTCTCATCGGTGATGATGCGCGGGCCGGTCTTGATGTCACCATATTCGGCGGTGTTGGAGATCGAATAACGCATATTTGCGATGCCACCTTCATAGAGCAGGTCGACGATCAGCTTGGTTTCATGCAGGCACTCGAAATAGGCCATCTCGGGCGCGTAACCGGCTTCGGTCAGCGTTTCGAAACCGGCCTGGATCAGGTGGGTGATGCCACCGCATAGAACGGCCTGTTCGCCGAAGAGGTCGGTCTCGCACTCTTCCTTGAAGTTGGTTTCGATAATGCCCGAGCGGCCGCCACCGACGCCGGAGGCATAGGCAAGCGCGATGTCATGGGCATTGCCCGATGCGTCATTGTGAACGGCCACGAGGCAGGGCACGCCGCCGCCCTTCTGGTATTCGCCGCGCACCGTATGTCCCGGGCCCTTGGGCGCGATCATGATCACGTCGATATCCGACGGCGCTTCGATCAGGCCAAAGTGAATGTTGAGGCCATGGGCGAAGGCGAGGGCAGAACCCGGCTTCATGTTGCCGGCCAGATCGTCCGCCCAGATGGCGGCCTGGTGCTCGTCGGGAGCCAGGATCATAAGAATATCGGCCCAGCCAGCGGCTTCGCTGTTCGACAGGACCTTGAATCCTGCGCCTTCCGCCTTCTTCGCGCTGCCCGAACCTGGACGCAGTGCGATGGCCACGTCCTTCACGCCGCTGTCGCGCAGGTTCTGCGCATGAGCGTGCCCCTGGCTGCCATAGCCAAGGATGGCGATCTTCTTGTCGGTGATCAGGTTCAGGTCGCAATCTGCGTCGTAATAGACTTTCATTTCATTCCTCATGCTGCCCGCAAAGCCATGCGGGGAGTCTCTAGTTCATAAACCATGATGGTGCCCGTTAGGCGCTTGAACGCCGCGGGGCTACGAAAAATTCCTATTGGTTGCTCAAGCCGTGTCGGGACCGCGCACATATTCGATGATTTCGTCAAGCGCAGTAACGCGGTCTTCGATTATCTTTAGCTTGCAAGAAGTGTAGAACAGAAAGCGATCCGCCGTACCGGCACCTTCCACCATGTAAATTCCGCAGGCCGCATCCTTGTACGCGATCCAGGCCCGTTCTTCGCTGACGAGGTTTTGTCCGAGTTCGGAATCACGGCCAACCAATCCCATCAACTCTTCCCATCTCGCGTTCAGTCGCTCGTCCGCTCGATCAATCCGTCTCTGTGTGCACCTTCCATATTCTGCATCGACATAGTCGGTGTTGGCATCGATGCAGCGCTCATACTCAGCGTCAGCTTCACTAGCTGTTAGAGCCAGAGCTGCAGCAACGAATAACTCGAACATGCCTATGCCGCTTCCGGACCGCGCATCATGCCGACAATTCCGGTGCGGCCGACTTCGACCAGTCCTAGTTCACGCATCAGGGCGATAAAGCTGTCGATTTTGTCCGGTGGGCCGGTGATCTCGAAAATGAAGCTCTCGGTTGTAGTGTCGACAGGGCGGGCGCGGAAGATATCGGCGAGGCGCAGTGCCTCGACGCGCTTTTCGCCCGTTCCAGCAACCTTCACCAGCGCCAGCTCGCGTTCCACATGCGGGCCAGCCTGAGTGAGGTCGACCACGCGGTGGACGGGGACAAGCCGGTCGAGCTGCGCCTCGATCTGGTCGATCACGGAAGGCGGACCGCTGGTCACAATGGTGATGCGGCTGACCGTATGATTGTCGGAAATATCGGCCACGGTCAGGCTGTCGATATTATATCCGCGCGCGGTGAACAGGCCGGTGATCTTGGCCAGGATGCCCGGCTCGTTATCAACGACGATGGTCAGCACATGCCGTTCGGATTCTCGATGCTGTATCTTCATCACACCAGCGCCTTTGCTTCATCTTCCATGGTACCGGCGACCTGGTCGCCATAGAGCAGCATCTCCGTGTGTGCTGCGCCGCTGGGGATCATCGGAAAGCAGTTGGCCTCCTTCGACACCTGGCAATCGACGATCACCGGCCCGTCATGCTCGATCATGGCCATGATGCCCGCATCGAGGTCGGCTTCGTCCTCGATGCGGATGCCCTTCCAGCCATAGGCTTCGCCAAGCTTCACGAAATCGGGCAGGCTGTCCGAATAGGAGTTCGAATAGCGGCTCTCATAGGTCAGTTCCTGCCACTGGCGGACCATGCCCATATATTCGTTGTTGAGGATGAACACCTTCACCGGCAGGCGGAACTGGCTGGCCGTACCCAACTCCTGGATATTCATCTGGATCGACGCCTCACCGGCAATATCGATCACCAGATCATCCGGATTGCCCAGCTGCGCTCCGATGGCGGCGGGCAGACCATAGCCCATCGTGCCGAGCCCACCCGAGGTGAGCCAGCGATTGGGCGCAGTGAAACCGAAATATTGCGCCGCCCACATTTGGTGCTGGCCGACTTCGGTGGTGATGATCGGGTTGCGATCCTTGGTGAGTGCAAATAGGCGCTCGATTGCCAGCTGCGGCATGATCGTATCGCTGCGGGCAGGGTAG
>CAJXLD010000146.1 GCA_913055595.1 uncultured Altererythrobacter sp. | reverse complement strand
CACCGGCGCATGATCAATTCCTGCGTGATCCGCGCAGGCACTTCTGACAGGGCGCAATGGACTGTGAGCGGGACAGTGCGCAGGCTCGGCCCCGCGAGCATCATCACGGCGTTGTCTGCGGGGACTTCGCAAGCATCGGCCAGGAACTCGGTCTGGCCAGGAAATGAGAAGCCGACCTTCGCCAGTTCGGACTTTGCGACTGGTCCGGTCACCAGGCCCGAGGCATGTCCGCCGATCACGAGTTCTGTGGCCTGCTCGAGCGATGCAAGCGCGACTTTTGCACCTTCGAGCGACGGTGTTCCCGGTGTGTATGCCCCGTCAGCACCTGACAGGACGGGCAAAGCATCTGCAAAGGTACCGAGCGCATCTGAAGGATCGTCAATAGACTCGACAGGCACATCGAGGCGGCACGCCGTGGCCGCACTGGACAATATGTCAGTGCCACCAGCTACGAAAAATGGAGGTAGTCCCTCGGACACACGCAGCGTCCAAGCCTTGGCAATCAGTTCGGGACCGACCCCCGCCGGATCGCCCAGTGAAATGGCGAGCGGGGTCAACACGGGATCAGTCGTATTCGATCACGGCATCGCGCCGCAAGTCACGCAGATAGCTTTGCGCACGACGGTTGATCCGTTCGTTTTCCAACGTGTTCATAAGTTCATCGAAATCTGGCCCCTGTTCCTGTTGCGGATCGTCTCGCCCGCACAGCATCAGAACGCGCACGCCCTCGTTAACGTCACCGAAAGGCGGAGTGCTTTGGCCAACATTCAATTCCAGCAGGATCGATTGCAACGGGTCCGGGATCGCGCGTGCGGCAATTTGATCGTTATCGACAACATCGGCACCGATAGCGGCTGCTTTGAAGTCTGCGTCGCCGCAGCCGTTCATATCGTCAACCGCAGCCGCAAATTGGTCCGTCTGAGCTTGGGCTTCGGCTTCGGTGATGTCTGGTGCGAAATCCATGGAAATCTGTTTGAGGCTGAGTATTGCATCGCGCGGGTCGGCCATGCCGATCTGACGGCGATCAATGAGCAGCAGCAGCGAGAAACCGCCGGGAATTTCCACGGGGCCGACAAGCTGGCCAGGTACCATGTCACGCGCGGCAGCTTCCAACGTATCGTTTTGTAGTTGCTCAAGCAGAATCCATCCCAAATCGCCCCCGACAGCGCGGCTTGAAGCTTCGGAATACTGCCGCGCATATGCAACGAAAGAGCCACCCTGGCGCAACTGTTCGACGATCTGTTGTGCAGTCTGGAAGACTTGCTGGCGATTGGTCTCGTTGGCGGACAGGTAGATTTCGCCGATCCGATATTCATACTGTCCCCGTGCCGCCTGCAGGCGATCGAACAATTCGTTGACCTCTTCGCTGGACACATTGACGAAGGGGGCAATGTTGCGTCGCAGGAGGCGATCCCAAGCGAGCTCACCCTGGATCTGCCGCTTCAGCGTGCGGGCGGAAGAACCGATGGACTGCAGGTATTCGTCCATCTCCTCCGGTGTACGGTCGAACCGTTCCAGGGCAAAGCGGTCATAAGCTTCATTCACTTCGTCGTTTGACACTTCCAGTTCGAGCGCAGCCGCTTCTTGTACCTGCAAGGTCTCGTCGATCAGGTTGCGCAGAACTTGGAGGCGCAAACGATCCATCTCATCTTCAGGAACTGGCACGTCATTGGCGGCAACGATCAGGGCGACGCGGTGATCCACATCTGTACCGGTGATGATATTCCCGTTTACCCTTGCAGTGGCCCGACGCAAATTAGGGTTGGAGTCACCCAGGATCGTGATGTCATTCGGGATGTCGAAGCCGTCGTCCTGCGCCTGCAGGGCTGTTCCGCCGACAGCTGCCAATGCTACCGAAGCGGTCAAAAAGCGTAGTGTTTTCGCGAACCGGGTCACGTGTTTCTCATTCCTGTCCATGGCGCGAGGAAGCGCCCATTTTTCGGCCTCGACATGGCTAAACCAGGCTTAACCGAAGCTGAGCCAGCATCCGATAGCCCGTTTGTGCCTGCCTGCCAATGCGGGTGTCACAATCAATCGGGGAAGGTGCCAATCGGGGTCAGTTAAAGCCGATATTGCGCAGGGCGAAATAGAAGCGGAATGAATCGCCGCGCTTGGCATCGGCCAAGGCAATATAGTCACGTCGCCAGGTGAAGCCCATTTCCAGGCAATCGTCCGCGTAGGCTATGCCGAGACGGGTTCGTAACGGTTCGAAGCCGTCTGCATTGAAGGTGGGGTCTTCCTCTTTGTCGGTCAGGTTCACCACAGCGGAACCGAAGACAGACCAGTAACGCGCAAAGGCAATACGCGTAGCGACGCGCATTTCCTCGCGATCCTGCAAGTCCTCGATATCGAAATCGATGTCTCGATTGAGACGCAAATATCCCAATTCGACGTAGGTCCGATCATTACCGATCGCCGCATCCACTTCGTTGCGCCGGATAGCCAGACTGTCCTTGTCGAGGCGGAAGCGGTGCGTGAACTTCAGGAAATCGCGATAGCGAACGGTGGTGCGCCCCACAAAGTCGGACCATTGTTGGTCGAGGCCTGTTCCATCGGGAAAAAGCAAAGGCTTGTCATTTAGGCGATAGGACTGGCCAATAGTCGTCTCCAACCTCCAACCGGGAAAACTTGCCTGCCAGTCCGCGCCGTAGGTCAGGCGTACACCGTCTTCTACGCGGTCGTATCCGGGGAAACGGTTGAGCGCGAAGAGATTGGAATCTTCAAGGTCGATAGCCCGGGCATCTTCGTTGGGAATGTCCAGATTGCGAATATCCGGCGTGGCAACAAGCTGCAGGCGCGGGGTCAGGATTTGTGATCCGCCGAGGAATTCTCCGATCAAAGGCCATTTCACATCAATGGCGCCGAGCGCAATGCCTCGCGCTTGCCAGCCCGCATCGCCGCGGTAGCTGGCGGTTTGTGTCAGGATATTGTGTCCGGAATGATAGACATCTGCGCGCGTCAACGCGGTCAGTGTCACCTCCTGACCCAGAGGTGTTATGCGCCGCAAATCCCATTGCGCTCGGGCAAAGGCGCGCTGCGTATCCTGGCCGTCTGTACGAGTGATGGCGAGAGTGTTGAATTGCATCTCCACCTTGCCGCCGGCGACTGGGTCTTCGATACGGCGGCGATAGTCGACCAGCGGAAGCGCGATGGGAACCTGGCCTTGATCCTGCTGCACGAGGAGCGCCTGCGTTGCCCAGCCTGAGATCGAGAGATAGCTATTCTGATCGATGCGCCGGGCATTGATGGTTGAACGGATGCGGTCTTCGCGGCTGATATCGTAACGACGTAAGAAAGTGCGGTCGCTTGCGATGCGCGCCGAAGCTTCGACGCTCCATTGCGGATCCAGCTGCCAGCGGCCATTCGCAAAAATATACCCGCGTATCGCTTCCTCGCTGGTCGGGATGGTTGAGTTGAGCGGGATGCGTGTGGAGTAGGTGCCATAGGCTGAAACCTGGAACGCGCCATGATTGGTCAGATGGCGATATTGAGCCGATGCCATAGGAGCTGCGTCGGTATAGAGGTAGCCCGTCAACGTTAGGTCGCGGTTCTCCGCCATGCGCCAGTAGTAGGAATCGGTCAGCTCGAAGCCATTCGATGCGGTCAGTCCGATATCGGGTATGAATATCCCGCTCGTCGCGCTGCCATCAGCGCGTAGTACCAGGCCTGGTAGTGGCAGGATACGGGCACCGAACAGTTCCAGGTAGGCACCATGAAATCGAATGCGGTCACTTTCGGCATCGTAATAGACTCGTTCCGCCGTGACCCGCCAACTCGGCGTCTTGGGACAACCTTCGGCATCGATCACTGAACAGGACGAATAGACCGCGCGATCGAGAATGATATCGCCGTTTTCATCGCGTTCTGCCATTTCCGCCGCCATGCGTCCGCCTTGCCGAAAGGCCAAAAGCAGGTTGGCCATGGCACCCGCCTTCAGTTCGTCGGTCAGGGTAAGGCGCTCGGTAAAAAGCTGGTTCCCGTCGTCGTCGATATAGCGAACATTGCCTTCCGCCACGATCTCTCCGGTCAGGCGGTTCCAGCTGACTTTATTGGCGCGGACGGACTGGTCGCCCGAGCGCGCGACGACATTGCCGCTGGCAGAGACGATATCGTCTTCTGTGTCATAGGCGATCGTATCGGCTTCGAAGGCGATTTCATGTTCATCGAGCAGAGAATTGCTATCGTACTGCGCAGGCCTGGCTGCATCCTGCGCTGAAGCGCCGTTGGCCGTGCAGAGCAGCGCTGCAGTCAAGAGTGACCCCGCGACGGCACCGCTCAAGCGGTGCGAACATGCTTGCAATGATGACGTGAAGTCAGGGAGCATCTCTTGCCTATCGCACCAGCGCGCCTTAACTGCAACGGCAGCATTCGCGGAGATCGACACATCTTGTCCCGCCCGCAAAACAGTTCGCCGGAGAGAACATGAAAATCAGTTTCGCCAAGACCGCAGACCGCTTTCCACGCCTGCTCGCCCGTATCGTGGAGCAGGACAAATTGCCCACGGACCTTCCGGTCACCGTGGTGCAGGGAGCAGAAGCCTCGCGCTTTACCGGCAAGACGGGCCAAGTCTTCGAGACATTCCTGGATGACAAGGGCGCAGTGGTCCGTCTGGCGCTCGCTGGCGTGGGCGCGACCAATGGCGATACGCGGCCGGCCAATCTGGAACGTGCGGGCGCAGCGCTGGCGGCCAAATACCTTACCTCGGGTGAGACCGTGCTGGTGCTCGACCTCGGCAAGAGCGGTCTGGATGCGCGCGAAACGGCGGCGGTTCTCACCGGCATTCGCCTGCGTAGCTGGCGCTGGGATGCTTATCGAACCAAGCTTAAGGACGAACAGAAACCTAGCCTGGAAGATGTGATCGTGATCCATGCGCCCGAAGGCGCTGAGGCTGCATGGGAGATTGAAGAGGCCGTTTGCAGGGGGGTGGAATTTACACGCGAATTGGTCTCCGAACCGGCAAATGTCATCTACCCGCAGAGTTTTGTCGAACGTTGCCGCGAACGTTTGCAGGGCACGGGCACCGAAATCGAGGTTCTCGACGAAGACGAGATGCGCGAACTGGGCATGGGGGCGCTGTTGGGCGTCAGCCAAGGATCGCATCATGAAGGCAAGCTGCTGGTGATGAAGTGGATGGGTGGCAAACCCAAGGACAAGCCCACCGTCTTCGTAGGCAAGGGCGTGACCTTCGATACCGGCGGTATCTCGATCAAGCCCGCTGCAGGCATGGAAGACATGAAATGGGACATGGGCGGCGCAGGTGCAGTGGCCGGTGCCATGCTCGCGCTGGCGGGACGCAAGGCCAAGGCCAACGTCATCGGCGTATGCGGGCTGGTGGAGAACATGCCCGATGGCAAGGCGCAGCGTCCCGGCGACATCGTCACCACCATGTCCGGCCAGACAGTCGAGGTCATCAACACCGATGCCGAAGGGCGGCTGGTGCTGTGCGATGCGCTCACCTGGGTGCAAAAGGAATTCAAGCCCGAGACTGTCGTCGACCTTGCCACGCTGACCGGTGCGATGATCATCGCCCTGGGAATGGAGCACGGCGGACTATTTTCGAACAGCGATGATCTTGCCGACAAGCTGCTCTCTGCGGGCAAGTCCAGCGGGGACAAACTGTGGCGCTTCCCGCTCTCGCCAGCCTATGACAAGCTGATCGAAAGTCAGATTGCCGATATGAAGAATGTCGGTCCTCGCTGGGGCGGCTCGATCACCGCCGCGCAGTACCTCCAGCGCTATATCGAGAATGGCGTAAACTGGGCGCATTGTGACATTGCAGGCATGGTCTGGGCGGACAAGCCCGGCGCGACCTGGGACAAGGGAGCAACCGGCTACGGCCCGCGCCTGATCGACACTTTTGTGCGCGACAATTGCGAATAGGCTTTTACCTCACCGGTCACCAGTCGGTAGATCAGGTCTTGCCCCAGATCGCCCGCGCCGCGATGGGGAAGGGGCAGCGATTGCTTGTGGTCGCCGAAGACGCTGGCCAGCGAGCGGCGCTCGACAAAGCTATGTGGGAAGCTTTCCCGCAGGAATTCCTCGCACATGGGCAAGCGGGTGGCAAACATGATGCACGACAGCCCATACTGCTCGGCAATCAATGCGCAGCCGCCAATGGTGCGCAGATCGTGGCTTTGGCAGATGGGCAGTGGCGCGAAGAGGCCTCTGCTTTCGATCGCGCCCTGCTGTTTTTCGACGATGCAGGACGCGCCGCTGCCCGCGAAACGTGGCGGCTGTTCGATACGAAGGATGATGTCGAACGCGAATTCTTCGAGTTCGAAGCTGGCAAATGGGTCAAGCGCGCCTAGGATTGGCAACGCGAAATTTGGGAGAGGATGAAATGCGCAGAATTCTTGGGGTAAGTGCAGCGACCTTGCTGCTGGCCAGTTGCGGCGGCCCCGATGCCGAGGGCACGATCGAAACCGAGGATGGAGATGTGACCTATTCCGTCGACGGCGATGGTGATGAGGTCAATATCGATATGACTGGCCCGGATGGGGAACAGGTGTCGATCCGGAGTGGCGCCAAAAGCGACCTTCCCGACGGATTCTCGGTCTATCAAGGCGCCACAGTCGTGACCTCAGCCAAGATCGACACAGCGGATGGCAATGGGGCAGTCGTCGTGCTCAGCACCGATGCCGCTCCCGGCGATGTGATTGCCTTTTACCGTGAACAAGCGGAGGCCGCGGATGTGGAAATTGAGAGCGAAATCACGGTCAACGGCATGCAAATGATCGGCGGGGAAGGGCCAGACGGCCTGACCTTCAGCGCCTCAGCTTCGCTGGGAGACGATGGCGCCACGACGGTACAGCTTACTGTCGGTCGCGGACTTTGACCGGGTAGCATATCGATCCATAGCGCGCCGCGCTCTTGCCCAATACCGGCAAGGGCGCTAGGGGCGCGCGCGACAGGCCCCGCAAGTGGGCCGCAGGATCACGATAATATCATCTCGCGAAGGAACATCCCATGGCGGTTACCCGCACGTTTTCGATCATCAAGCCCGACGCTACCCGCCGCAACCTGACCGGTGCGGTCACCAAGATGCTGGAAGAAGCCGGCCTGCGCGTCGTCGCTTCCAAGCGCATCCACATGACCCGCGAACAGGCCGAAGGCTTTTATGCCGTGCACAAGGAACGCCCCTTTTTCGGCGAGCTGGTCGAGTTCATGAT
>CAJXLD010000145.1 GCA_913055595.1 uncultured Altererythrobacter sp. | reverse complement strand
CGCGCCCGCCAGGTCCTCACAGAAATGCATGAGAAGCTGCTGACGGGACAGGAACTCGATTCCGGTGCTATCGAGGCGATGATAGCCATGTCGAACGAACCGACCCTTGAAGGAATCATCAGCGGCGATGCCAAGGCGCCGCCGATCATGATCCGCACGCGCCGCAAGACGATCGTGCCGCGCAGCGCCATGCAGGGCGAATATATGCGCATGCTCGCCAGTCGTGACATGATCTTCGCTTTAGGTCCGGCGGGCACTGGCAAGACTTACCTCGCCGTGGCGCAAGCTGTCAGCCAGTTGATAACCGGCAGCGTGCAGCGCCTGATCCTCTCGCGCCCTGCGGTGGAAGCAGGCGAGAAGCTGGGCTTCCTGCCCGGCGACATGAAGGAGAAGGTCGATCCCTATCTCCGCCCGCTTTACGATGCGCTGTTCGATTGCATGCCGCCCGAGCAGGTCGAGCGGCGCCTCGCCAATGGCGAGATCGAGATCGCACCCATCGCCTTCATGCGCGGACGAACCCTGTCCGATGCCTTCGTGATCCTCGACGAGGCGCAAAACACCACGCGCGAACAGATGAAGATGTTCCTCACCCGTTTCGGCCAGAACAGCCGCATGGTCGTGTGCGGAGACCCCAAACAGGTCGACATACCCGGCGGCGACCGCATGAGTGGCCTCGCCGATGCTGTCGAGAAGCTGGAGGGCGTGGATGGCATTGCCGTGACGCGCTTCACCAGCGCCGATGTGGTGCGCCATCCCATAGTCGGGCGTATCGTCGAGGCCTATGAGGGCACACCCGAGGACTAGCGGGCTGCCAAGCTTGCTTCGCGCCCGCAGCATGACTAGAAGGCCGCGGGCTGAGGGGGGTGGCGCAAGCTCCTACCTTTGCCAAACCTTCCCGCCCTGGCGCGATGTCCGGGCAAAAAGCCAGAGCAGTCGCGTGACAACAGACCCCCTTCAGGTATTCGGAAGCTGGATCGCTGAGGTCGGCAATGAATGGCCCGAGGATGCGCGCGACTGGGCATTCCGCGAATTTGTCGACACGGTTGCAGTCATGGTCCCTGGCGCGGTGGAGCCGGTGGCGGACAAGCTCTTCGCCAGCGTCGAGCCCTGGGGGCACGGCCCCTGCACAGTCTTTGGCAAGCAGCAGCGCCTCGCCGCGCCGTGGGCTGCGCTGGTCAATGGCACCATCGCCCATGCGCTCGATTTCGATGACAATTTCGATCCGCCCAAGGCGCATCCGACTACCGTACTCTTCCCCGCCATCATGGCCTTGGCCGAGCAGGACGGGCATTCGGGCGCAGAGTGCATCGACGCCTATATCGTCGGCCTGCAAATCCTCGGTCGGATCGGACAGGGCCTCAACCCCACGCACCGCAACCGCGGATGGCATGCCACGGCGACCGTCGGCGTGATAGGCGCGACGGCGGCCTGTGCGCGTCTGATGAAGCTGGATGCGGAAAGCTGCGCGCGCGCACTTTCGATCGCCACCAGCATGTCATCGGGTTTCATGAGCCAGTTTGGAACCGAGATGAAGCCGGTCCATGCAGGCCTTGCCGCCAAGGGCGGGATCATGGCCGCGACCATGGCGAAAAATGGAATCACCGCCGGTCGCACGCTCGACGGGCGTACAGGCATGAACCGGCTGATGGTCGGCCCCGATTATGAAGAACTGCGCGACACGATCACCCATGTCGAGCATGGGCAGAACCTGCGTTACGAGCTCAACAGCGTCGGCGAGCCGCTGCTGATCACCGAACACAAGTTCCGCGTGAAGCGCTTCCCCACCTGCGGCGCGATCCATCGCGCGATGGACGGCATTCTCGAGCTGACAGCGGAGCACGGCTTCACCGCTGCCGATGTTGCTGCTGTCGATCTGCACATGCCGCGCGTCCATTTCAACAATGTCTTCTATACCGATCCGCAAAGCCCGCTCGAAGCCAAGTTTTCTGCCGAATATGCGGTGGGATGCGTGCTCGCGCGCGGCGATTGCACCCTGTCTGACTTCACCGAGGAAGCCGTGTGGGGCGAGGATGTTCGCAGCCTCTTCCCCATCATCCACCGCCATCCCGTCGACAAGCTCGAAGGTGAATTTCCAACCGAAGTGCACGTTACGCTGAAGGACGGGCGTAAGCTCACCTCCATCCATCCCTGGCCCAAGGGCAGCAAGGCTGCTCCTTTCAGCTGGGAAGAGTACTGGTCGAAATTCGAAGCCTGCTGCAATGGCGTGCTGGAAGGCGAAGACCGCGCAGCTTTGCGCGAAGTGCTCGAACGCTTCCCATCCCTGCCCGATGCAGGCGAATTGATGCGTTACGCCAGTTTTTCCGCTAGTGGCCCTGCCTGAGATACACCGAAAGCGATCGCGATAATGTCCTCTGCACCCGCCGAAACATTCCCGCCTGCATCCGTGCTGGTGATGGCCGCCAGCCGCAGGGGCGTGGACGATCCGGTGGCAAAGCTGCAGGGTACATCACACAAATGCCTTGTCGAGCTCGACGGCCAGGTCATGCTAGAACGCGTGATCGAGGCGCTGGTGGACAGCGGCTGTTTCACCAAGATCCACGTCTCGATCGACAATGAGGATGTGTTGCGCGCGACTGAGAAAATGCGCGGCTGGATGGACGAAGGCCGCGTCGTCTTCGTCCAGTCGCACGGCAATCTGGCCGACAGCGTGCTCAAGGCAGTGGACGAGATCGACAACTCCCTGCCCATGGTCATCACCACGGGCGACAATGCCTTGCACACGCCAGAGATCGTCCGCGATTTCGTACGCGACTTTCATGCTAGCAAGGCCGATGCGGTGGTCGGCTTTACCCGCGAAGATGTGGTGCTGCGCGAATTCGCCAATTCGGGCCTTGCCTTCCACCGGCTCAAGGATGGCGGCTTCTCATCCTGCAATCTCTACGGGCTGAAGAATGCCAATGCCTTAAAAGCGGTGAGGATATTCGAAGGTGGTGGCCAGTTCGGCAAGCGCCACATCCGCATCCTAAAAGCCTTCGGCCTGTGGCCCTTCATCATATACAAGCTCAAACTGTCCGATCTTGCAGGGCTGTTGAATGCCATCGGACGTCGCTTGCGCGTTTCGGTCGAGATATCATGGCTCGATTATCCCTGGGGACCGATCGACGTCGACCACAAGCACAGTTTCGACATTACCGAAGCAACGCTGATACGGCGTCGAGAACAGCAAGGCTAACGCAAATATCGGTGGGATTGGCGCTTACAACCGCTGGTCGCTCGCATCCTGGGGTAGGACCGACTTCACATCATAGATCGCCGCACCGGGCTTGCCGAGCGCGCGGATGCCTTCGGGGCCCATATTGACTAGCTCGTCATGGGCAACGGCGAGGATGATGCCGTCATATTTTCCCGTTTCCAGTACCTGCACAGGGCGGATGCCATATTCGCGCTCACATTCATCCGGATCGACCCAGGGATCGTAAACATCCGCTGGAATATCGAATTCGCACAGGTGATGGACGATGCTGGCAACCTTGGTGTTGCGATGATCGGGGCAATTTTCCTTGAAGGCAAAGCCCAGCACCAGCACGCGAATATCGTCGGTTAACAGGCCCTTGCGGCCCATCAGGCGAACGAACTGGTTGACCACATATTTGCCCACGCGGTCATTGATACGGCGTCCGGCCAAGATCACTTCAGGGTGGTGGCCGATCTCCTCGGCCTTGTGCGTCAGGTAATAGGGATCGACACCAATGCAGTGCCCGCCGACAAGACCAGGGCGCACGGGCATGAAATTCCACTTGGTGCCCGCGGCTTCGAGCACCTCTACCGTGTCGATGCCAAGTGAATTGCAGATCATCGCCAGCTCGTTGGCGAGCGCGATATTGAGGTCGCGTTGGGTGTTTTCCATCACCTTGGCAGCCTCTGCCACGCGGATCGAGCTGGTGCGGTGCGTGCCCGCCGTCACCACGCGGCTGTATAGCTCATCAACAAAGTCCAGAGCCTCGGGCGTCGAGCCGGACGTTATCTTCTGGATATCGGACAGCTTGCGCTGCTTGTCGCCGGGATTGATGCGCTCGGGGCTGTAGCCGCAGAAAAAGTCCTCATTATAGGTGAGGCCCGTAAGCTCCTCCAGAATCGGCACGCAGAATTCGTTGGTGCATCCGGGATAGACCGTGCTTTCATAGATCACGATATCACCGCGCTTGAGCACCTTGCCGATCGCGCGCGTTGCGCTTTCGAGCGGATAGAGATCGGGGTGGTTATGCGTGTCGAGCGGTGTCGGCACGGTGACGATGAAGACGTTGCACGCCGCCACGTCTTCCCAGTCCGCAGTGTAATCGAGCTGCGTCGCAGAGGCTAGCTCCTCAGCCGTGGCTTCCTTGGTCTCGTCAAGCCCGGCCTTCAGGTTTGCGATGCGTTGGGCCTTGATATCGATCCCGATCGTCGGGAATTGCTGCCCGAAAGCCACCGCCACCGGCAGACCGACATAGCCGAGACCCACCACACCGATACGCACATCCTCCAATGCAGGCAGCAGCGCGACGGTTGCGGGCGTTTCACTGTCGGACTTGCTGAGAGGAGAGGACATGCGGCCTAGCGCTCCGTTGTCTGCAATGGCCAGTAGCCGGAGAGGATGCGCTCACCGCCAATGCCGCTCTCGACCTCGCCGATCACGCGCTTGCCGATGCCGGAAAGGTTTGCATCGTGCATGCGATAGCAGAACAGAGGCTCCGGCAAATGGCGACCGTTCCAGCCGGCAGTGACGATCTTCTTCCACTTGTGATGCTTGGTGCCCTTGCGGATAGCCTCGTCATAAGGCGCGGCGTCGAGCACAGGCCCGGCAAGGCAAGTGGCAGGTTCGGGCACGAAGGAATAACGTTCAAGCAACGCCGGATCCCAACCGGTGGACTTGCCGCGATCGAGTTCCTCCCCTTCCTGGTTTATCAGCATGCAATCGGTGTAGAGGAAGGCGATCGTGTCGTCTTCCTTGCGAGCATTTTCCAGTTCGGTGATGGTCCGCTCGACATATTCCGGCTTCAATATGTCATCGCTGTCAAGGATGATGAAATACTTGCCGCGCACATGCTCCAACGCGCGATTGAGAGCGCCCAGCTTGCCGACATTGTCCTTCAGCGCGATCAGGCGGGTCGAGACCAGTGCATCGCCATGCTCGGAAAACGCCTTCTCGATCATCTCGACAGAATTGTCGGTACTGGCATCATCCACCACGATCAGTTCGATCGGGCGATAGCTCTGCCCGGCGATGCTGGCGATAGCTTCCCCCACGAACCGACCGTAATTGTGGTTAGGGATGACAACGCTCAGCAGACTGTCGAGGGCGGTATCGGTCAATTGGGTCTCCATGAATGCGTCCCTAAAGTAGTTCCCGCTTGTGGTGCGGCAAGCCAAATTTCGCTTTTATCCTATGTGCCGTTCGCTGGTGTCAGGCTTCTCCGGCACTGCCAGGGAAGAGATTTGCAGACGAACGATCGAGCCGTTCGACCAAGTCCCCACAAATCCGCGCCACAATCTGCTTGTCTTCTTCCGGCATGGAAGCGCGCTTTTCCGCACTGTCGGAGCGGAATTGCTGCTTGTCGGAGTCGTCCTTTGAATGGAACTGGAACTGCTCCAGCATCAGCGCCAATTCTTCCTCGCCCGGTGCGAAATTCAGCCCGCGCGAGAGCATGGCGGGGAAGTTCGCCGGGTCTATCTGCGTATAATTCACATGCGCGATGCGGCCCGATGCCTCCTCCGCCAGCTTGAGATAGCGGGCAAAGCACAGGGCGAGATATTCGACGTTTTCCATATCCACCGTGTCCTGCCAGTCAACGCCGGTCAGGAAGCCCGCCTGCCGTCGCCCCTTGGCCCACAGCACGGCGCTGGTTTCGCGCAGGACGGAGGCGATCACCTCCACCGGATTGCGATAGAGGAACAGCGCGGGCACCTCAGGGAATGCGCGCATGGCGAAATCCATATAGAGCGTGTTCCAGCTGATGAACTTGACGAAGGCACGGCATTGCTCCGGCTGGCGACGGCGCGTCATGGCGAGCACGAGGTTGCGGAAGGCCTTGAGGTTATCCGCGCTCGGCTCAGCGTCCTGCGTCCAGTCGCGCGTAATCGTGGCCCAAAAGCCGCGCTGCAAGGGGCCGCCCTGGTTGATGACTACGTGGCGCGGCGAACGAGCCAGCGCCTTGGCGCTCAGCGTCGAACCACAGCGCGAGATATGGAACATGAAGCCTTCTGGCTCGATCGGATCGGCGAGGATGCGGTCGTCGAGCAGGATCGAAAAATCCGTGGTGAAGGCATCGCCGATCGCACCGCTCTTGGCCAGCGACTGTATCGTGTACATGAACTGCCATTCGCGAAAAGGGTGGTCCCCGATATCGGCCCAGAGCACCTTGCCGCTGCCGCCGCTCTCGGTTTCGGGGTCGATCGCCACCGGCACCATTCCGGGAGTCGCACGGATCCGCTCCACCGCCTCGTCATTGTCGAGGAAGGTCTGCCCGATGGACGGGATCAAGTCCGTGACCACTTCATGGTCCGGCAAGGCGTAAAGCGCCGTCAATTCGTCTCCATGGCTTAAGGATTGCGCGCGATCCGTATCCTCACGGATGGGCGGCCTCCTATGGCCCCATTCGCGGTGATGTCAACCGAGCGAGGCTACCCTCGTTCGACCGCGACACACTTTCCGCGGCCAAATGGCCGAATTCTTGGCCAAACGCCTTGGCAAATGCGGGCCGAATGGGCACATCGGCCCCGAACTTCCACGCAGCAGGACGAAACCATGTCGCAACTCCCCAAATTCCTGGTCGAACACGGGCTGGACGAACAAAATGGCATGCCGGTTTACAACCCCGGCACAGGGGAATTGATCACCAAGGTGCGCAATTACGCCGCATCGGAAGTAGACGAGATCGTGCAAAAGGCGGAAGTCGCGCGACAGGACTGGGCCGCGCAGACCGCAAAAACCCGCTCCAATCATCTGCGCAATTGGTTCAACCTCATGGTGCAATATCGCGAGGAACTGGCGCTGATCTGCACGCTCGAAAGCGGCAAGCCCTTGTTCGAAGCGCGCGGCGAGCTCGATTACGCCGCCAGTTTTGCCGACTGGTTTTCCGAAGAGGCGCGCCGCGCCTATGGCGAGACGATTCCGAGCTTTGCCGCGGGCAAGGAAATCGTCGTGACCAAGCATCCGGTCGGCACTTGCGCAGCGATAACGCCGTGGAACTTCCCGCTGACCATGATCACCCGCAAGGCC
>CAJXLD010000144.1 GCA_913055595.1 uncultured Altererythrobacter sp. | reverse complement strand
ATTTGACCGGCGCCATCCTCTGCGCCCGGGAAGCCGTGCGCCGCATGTCGACCGCGAACGGAGGCTCGGGAGGCTCGATTACCTTCGTGTCCTCGCGCGCAGCCGACCGGGGGTCTGCCAATTATCACGTCTGGTACGCTGCCAGCAAAGGCGGCGTGAACAGCCTTTCGATCGGCCTCGCCCGGGAAGTTGCCCAGGAGGGCATAAGGGTCAATTGCGTATCGCCTGGTCCGGTGGCGACAGAAATGCTCTCTCCAGAGCGCCAGGAACTGGCCGCGGGACTGGTCGCGATGGGGCGAGTTGGTGAACCACAAGAGATTGCCAGCGCGGTGCTTTACCTTGCTTCTGACGATGCCTCCTATGTCACGGCGGCAAATTTGGCTGTTGCTGGAGGGGCTTAGAACATTCACTTGGCGTTAGGTGCCACTACGTATAAAAGCGGGGGCAAATAACAAGACCGGGACGCGAATTCGGGTCTGGGAGAGAACATTGATGCAGTCCTACAGCTCGGACACCCTGCCCGAAGAGAGCAGGACAAGCGCATGGAACGCCCTCTATTCGCGCCAGCTAAATAATGTCGAATTCACACCTGCAAGCGGCCAGGATTTTGCCGCTAGGCTGAGCCTTGGCCAGCTTGGTCCCGTCCAGTTCGCCCGCATGTCGACCAATCGCACCAATATCATGCGTACGCGCAGGCACATCGTGCCAGGCGCACCGCGGCTCTACTCTTTCCTGATGCAAGCGCGCGGTAGCAGTGTCTTGTCGCACTGCGGTCAGGAAGCGCACATGACAGCAGGCGATTTCGCGCTGTGCGATAGTTCCGCCCCGCATAGCTTTACGGTCGAAGACGATAGCACGGTCATCATGCTGCGCATCGACGCCACGACACTACGCAAGCACCTTCCTACGCCAGAAAAGTTCTGTGGACTTCACTTGCCCAACGAAGTCGGGCTCACAGGCACAATGTCTGCCATGGTCGAAAAGCTAAACGCACAACTCGAAACGGGCTTTAGATCGGCATACGACACCCGCTTCGCCCAGCACCTGCTGGAAATGCTCTCAATGTCCTATGCCATCGGCTTCGAAACCACGCCGGAAGTATCAGCCGTACTGGGCGGACGCCATGCAGAAGTGGTGCGCTATATCGAAGAGAATCTGCGCGATCCCGAACTATCGCCTGCCAGCGTAGCCAAGGGGCTGCGCATCTCACCCCGCTATCTGCGCACTATCTTCGCCCGAACGGGTGAAAAGGTATCGGCCTACATAATCCGGCGCCGGTTGGAAGAATGCGCGAAGCAGATTGCCGACCCCAGCTGGGCTGGGCATACGTTGACGGAAATTGCGTTTGCTTGGGGCTTCAACAGCGCCGCGCACTTCACCCGCACTTTCCATGAACAATATGGCGTGCCGCCGCGCGATTACCGGCGGAATATGCTCCCTATCGGCTGATTCCAGCCCGTCAAACCACCTTCATTCCGCTTCGGACAACTTGCCCTGCCTCGGCAGACAAGCCGCATTCCTGCGCGTCTGCCAGCGCTGCAATGAAGGGAGATTCTGATGAATCGCAAGGACGTGCTGGAACTCAACCAGGAATTGGCTCTGCAACTCGCCGATTACTGGCACGAGGTTGATTTCAACGGCGGCGCCGATGCCAGCCGATTCTATACCGAAGATGCCGAGTTCCACGGCCAGTTTGCGTCTTACATGGGGCGGGACAGTATCCAGAAATTCTATGATTGGCGGCGCGCACGCGGCGATCGCCTGTCGGTCCATTCCTTTACCAATTTCCGTGCCTGCTTCACCGGACCGGACACGGCAGAGGCGACCAACTTCTTGTTCCTCTATGCCAAGGATGGTGTGCGTCCCCTGCCTAGCCACGTCCCGGTAACGATCTCACTCGCGACGGACCGCTTCGTTCGTAGCGCAGATGGACAATGGTTGTGTACTTTCCGCCGGTTCGAGCACCTGTTCGAAAGCGACACGCCGATTACCAATCCCAAACTCGACGAAGACAAATAGAACTGTGTTCCCGACTATGATCTACATGCGAGGCAAACTCGACGAGGACAGCCTCCTCGTTACGGAAAATCTCGTCAACGGGAAATGGATCGAAGGGAGCAATACGCCCGTCGCGGTGGATGATCCCTTCACGCAAGGCGTGATCGCCGAAGTCACATCTGTCGGTGAAATTGAAACGCAAGCGGCGGTCGATGCGGCACAGGCCGCCTTTCCGGCCTGGGCGGCTCGCCCAGCGAAGGAACGCGCTGCTATCCTGCGCCGCTGGTTCGAACTGATAATTGAGCACAAGGATGACATCGCCCGCCTGATTACGCGCGAGAACGGAAAGCATATTCGCGAGGCCTATGGCGAAGTCGACTATGCCAACCAGTTCATGGAATTCTACGCCGATGAGGCGACGCGCGTGCTGGGAGAAACCATTCCCGCACCCGTTTCCGGCCGCAGGCTGCTGGCAGAGCCCGAACCGCTGGGCGTTGCCGCAGCGATCACACCATGGAACTTCCCGCTCGCCATGCTGACGCGCAAGACGGCACCATCGCTTGCCGCTGGTTGCACCATAGTGGCGAAGCCCGCCGCGATGACCCCTTTGACCGCGCTCGCCTTCGCCAAATTGGGTCAGGAAGCGGGCGTACCGGCGGGCGTGTTCAACATTGTCACCGGCCCCTCCGGCGCCATCGGCAAGGTGCTGACATCCAGCCCCGTCGTGCGCAAGTTGAGCTTCACCGGATCGACCGAAGTGGGTGTCATGCTGGCCCAGCAATGTGCCGGCACTATGAAGCGCATCAGCATGGAACTGGGCGGCAATGCTCCACTGCTGATCTTCAACGATGCCGATCTGGATATAGCTGTCGAAACGGCGATGGTCGCCAAGTTCCGCAATGGCGGGCAAAGCTGCATTGCCGCCAACCGCATCTACGTGCAGTCGGGAATACACGACCATTTCTTGTCAGCGTTTGCCGAGAAAGTGAAAACGTTGAAGGCGGGGGACGGGTTCAATGATGCCAACGATATCGGCCCGTTGATCGACGACGATGCGGTCTGCAAGGTCGAGGAACATCGCGAGGATGCGCTGGCGCGCGGGGGCGAATTGCTGGCGGGCGGAGCATCACCCGGTGGTCGCCTCTCGCTGCCCACTCTCGTTTCTGGCGTTCCTGAAGACGCGAAACTCGCGCATGAGGAAACCTTCGGCCCGCTGGCCGGCGTGATCGCCTTCGATACCATCGAGAATGGCATTGCGCTGGCAAATAAAACGCCATTCGGCCTCGCCGCCTATCTGTGCTCGAGCGATCCCGGAACGATCGCGCATGTATCTCGCCAGCTGGAATCGGGTATGGTGGGCATCAACACGGGCCTTATCTCGACAGCCTACGCCCCCTTTGGCGGGGTCAAGATGTCGGGCGTGGGCAAGGAAGGCTCGCACCACGGCATCGAGGAATATCTCAACCGGAAATATATCTGCCACGCGGGCCTTTAGGCTTTAGACCGGAAACGGAGGACAGGGTCATGCGCAACAGCAAAAAGGTCATCATCACCTGTGCGCCAACTGGTTCGATCCACACGCCTTCCATGTCACCGCACCTTCCCGTGACAGCCACCGAGATAGCGCAGGCGGCAATAGAGGCGGCGGAAGCAGGGGCGGCAATCCTGCACCTACATGCTCGCAGCGAGGAAGACGGCAGCCCCAGCCCCAGGGCGGCGGACTTCATGCGTTTCCTGCCGCGCATCAAGCAGAGCACCGATGCCGTCATCAACATCTCCACCGGCGGCAGCGCGATGATGACGCTGGACGATCGGGTCGAAGGCGCCAAGGCTGCACAGCCGGAAGTCTGTTCACTCAACATGGGCCCGCTGATCTTCGATTTCTCCGCTGCGGGAAGGCGCGTTGATAGCTGGCAGCATCCGTGGGAACGCGAGTATGTCGAGAGCAGCCGCGGCCGGATCATGTATAACGACAATGGCTATATCGAGCGGATCATGATCGAAGTGGGGCGCGAGTTCGGCACGAAGTTCGAGTTCGAATGCTACGATATCGGGCACCTCTACACGCTCGCCCATTTCGCCGACAGAGGCCTGATCGATCCACCGTTCATGGTGCAGGGGATCTTCGGCATCCTCGGCGGTGTAGGAGCCGATGTCCGCAACATGGCGCATATGGTGAGCATGGCGGACAGCCTGTTCGGTGAAGACTACATCTTCTCTGCCTTTGCCGCTGGTCGCCGCCAGATGGATTTCTGCACCCAGTCGGTCTTGCTGGGCGGCCATGCCCGCGTTGGGCTGGAAGACAGTCTCTTCATCGACAGGGGCCAACTGGCAACGAGCAATGCCCAACAGGTTGCCAAGTTGCGCGGCATAATCGAAGCACTCGGCCGCGAAGTGGCGACACCTGCCGAAGCCCGCGAGATGCTGGGTCTCAAGGGCGCGAGTCAGGTCAACTTCTAGCTCCGCGACCGCATCCCTTACCGGTACGGGCTAAGCCTTCCAAACAAGAGGCCGGTCCCTTGCGAAAAGGGACCGGCCAGTATTTGCGGATGGGGAGGATCCCTTCCGAACTGTTAGAAACGGACGCGTGCACCCATGCGGAAGCGCGAGCCGAATGTGTCGAAATAGACCGGGTTGGTCGGATAGTTGGAGCCGCCCAGACTACCACCACCCGGGGCGATGGGCGGTTTTTCATCGAAGAGGTTCTCGATTGCGCCGAATAGCTCGACATATTGGTCACCATCGTTGCCGATGCCGATTTCGTAAGACATTGCCAAACCCACATAGGTCGCACTGTCCACCCGGTTGGTAGTTATGGAGTTGGGCAGAGAAGGATCGAATCCGGCATCTTCAGGCCCGATCCGTTCAATGTTGTAAATTCCACTTCCAACATGTCGAAAGCTCATCGTCGCATTGAACGGGCCATTGTCATAGGAGAGGAACCCGCTGAAAATCCAATCCGGTGCAGGGTTAAAATCACCGCCAATCTGCACAGGCCCACTCTGACCCGCATAATCGAGTGACGGGACCGTCGGATTGGGCTGGACCTCGAAATCATATTGATGGTTGGCCAGCAACCGGATGTTCACTGTGCCATCGAGTCCCGACGACAGATCGCTCAACCGCTGTGTATAGGCAGCTTCGAAATCGAAGCCACGAACATTCATCGCTCCCAGATTGACCTTTCGCGCGTCGACGAAGGTGATGTCAGAGGGTCCTGAATAGCTGATCCGGTCACAGAACAGATCAAATTGATCGCAGAAATCGACGATCTTTTGTCCATCCAGCGACGTGACGGCGTCGGAGATCTTGATCTGGTACCAATCTGCCGAAAGCCTCAAGCCGGGAAGGAAATCGGGTAAGAAGACCACACCTGCGGTCGTGGTATCGGCTTCCTCGGGGCTCAGTGCGAAAGTGCCACCTGTCAGGATCGGAGTCGGATCATCGCCAATGCCCGGAGAACCCGGGATCGCAGGATTGTCCACGATACCCTGCGACGAACCTTCTTCAGTCGGGACGTTCTGCAGGAACAGTTCCCTGAAACCGGCAGCGCGAATATCGCGCGAACGTGAGCCGCGGATACGGAATCCACCGCCCACTTCCCAGATGCCGCTAATCTTGTAGCTTACTGCATCGGTCTTCTTGCTTTCGCCGGAAAGCGTGTTTTCGGCATGGTTTTGTGTCCAGCGGATTGCTCCGTTAAGTTCCACAATCTCGGCCAATGGCACATCTTCGAGCAACGGCACATTCACCTCACTGAAGAGCTCGACCACCTCGATTTCGCCAGCGTAGTCACGTCCGTAGGTAAAGGCATAATCGTTGTAGTTGGGAATATCGCCATGGGTGACATCGCCCATTTCTGCGCGATATTCGATACCGGCGGCAGCACCGACCGGCCCCGCACCAATTCCTTCAAACAGGTCCCCGCTGATGGTCGCAGCAGCGACATGCTGCTTATATCTGAAGTCCTCTACCACCGGGCGATAGGCATAGGCACGCGCGGCCGGATCGAGATTGTCCAGGCCGAACAGGTTCATCGGCACACAGCCCTGCGAGCGCGGGTCGGGATCGGCACTGAGCGTTTCCCGGCAGACGATGTTGCCATTGGGCGTACCAGTCAGGAATTCGCCTTCATCTACGGCGTCCAAAGCATATTGGAACTCTGTGTTTACCCGGTGATCGGGAGAGTATTGGTTCCGCGTATTGTCTCCATATTGGTAGTAGACATCCCAGCTCCAGTTAGAGCCGATCTCGCCGGCCAAGCCGACGACCGCGCGCCAGGTTTCTTGTTTCGCTTCATTGTAGGCGGGAACCTGATCATCGATGTCCTTGCCCAGGCTGAACGATGTCCCGTCGAGCAGGGTGACAAGTTCGTCGGGGACGAAGGGATTGTCCGGCTTCAAGAAAAATGTCGAGCGCGGGCCTGGTGTCACACCGCTATTCGATGCCGTACGATTGGCATAAGTGATCTCTGTGAAAGCGGTTACGCCTTCGGTGAGATCATACTCGCCGTAGAGATAGCCAATGTAACGCTCGACCGGCGTCTGGATATCCGAATCCGCATATGTTGAAGCGCCATCCCCACCCTGCCTCGGGCCGAAAGTATGGGAGGCAACAAACATGCCCGGATCGAACTGGATGATGCCAGTACCATCATCGGTGAAGCGATAGTTGCGCGCTGCGGGATCAGCAGGGCTACGGTTACGTACTGCGCCATGCGGATCATTGAAGGCCTGCCGCGACCCCGGACCCATCACGAAATTGGGCAGGCCAAAACCGGGAGAACCGGGAACATTGTAGCCAGATGGCGACCCGTCTGCGAGGATATTGCCGGAATTTGTGTAGACATCCCAACCTTCGGCGCACCAGAGACGCACCTCAGCGCAATCGCCAATACCATCCTTGTCTTCATATTCTCCGCCAACCACAATGTGGCCGCGATCACCCAATTCGGTGCCGTAAACCAGCGATGCGTGAAATCCTTCGCCATCACCACGGAATGTCTGGCCGTAATCTACCTGTCCACGAAAGCCGACCAGGTCCGTATCCAGGATGATGTTTACAACGCCGGCGATGGCGTCAGAACCATAAGCTGCAGAAGCACCACCTGTTACCGTTTCCACACGCTCAATCATGGCTGTCGGGATCATGTTAAGATCGACAGCACCGCCGTCCGAGCTCGGCACAAAACGCCTGGAATTCACAAGCGTCAGCGTACGCGTGCCGGAATCCGGATTAAGACCGCGCAGGTTGGCAAAT
>CAJXLD010000143.1 GCA_913055595.1 uncultured Altererythrobacter sp. | reverse complement strand
CGGGCAGTTCATCCCACGGCGCAGCCGCCAGACGGGTAAACCCGAGATCATGCTCGGCAGCCCCGACCGCCCGCTTTGTATGTTCAAGCACCTCTGGCGCAAGGCGCTTGAACGCATCAAGAATCGTAGTGGACGAAAACAGGAAAATCCCCGCATTCCAAAGATGCATCCCACCGGCCAGCAAGGATTGGGCGGTCTCCAGATCGGGCTTTTCGACAAAGCTCTCAACCTTGAAACCGCCGTCCAGCGTCTCGCCTCGCTTGATATAGCCAAACCCCGTTTCGGGCGCGGTGGGTGTAATGCCGAAACTGACCATCCAGTCCTGCGCGGCAAGTTCAGCGGCCGCACGGGCAGCCATGCGGAACGCTTCCACATCGGCAATATGATGGTCGCTGGGACATACCAGCATCACGGCGTCATCAGGCAGGCGCGCGGCGGCCAGGGCAATGGCTGCAGCGGTATTTTTCGCTTCGGGTTCGACAATCACCTGCGCTTGCTTACTGTCGGACAGCTGCTCTTCGACATGCGCCAGATGATCCGCACCCGTCACAATGATGGGCGCCGCAAACAATGCTTGATCGCTGCATCGATCCAACGTCGCTTCGAACAATGTGCGCTCGCCGACCAGCGGCAGGAATGGCTTCGGCATGGTCTTGCGGCTGCGCGGCCAAAGCCGTGTTCCGCTGCCGCCACACAGGATAACCGGGTGGATTGAATTCATTGAAAAAGCGCCCCCAATCTAGCGTCGAAAGAATTCCTGCCGCCACCCATAACGAGCCGGAACCGGATTGCCGAGAGCATCTATCGCCGGATTGAAACGGATGCGCTCCACCACCATCGGGCAGACCTGCGCGTTGGTGGCCGGATCGGGCCCGGGATCGCGCACGCTGCAATCATAGGCACGCCCATCCACGCCCACGGTAAAGACCACCGTTACCGAAGTTCCTTCGCGGATACGCCGTCCACCTTCAGGAATCGGAAAATCTCGTGCGGAATCGATGCTCCCCGATTTGACCGATGGGCCGGTTACCGGCACACCGCCACGTCCCTGGCCCGATCGCCCGCTACCCGTGCCCAGGCCCTCTCCCGCAGCGCCAGTCCCTTCACCCTTATCGCTAGCGCCAGCCATATTGGCATTGCCGGTCGACGCAGCTTCGGGGAGCGGTCTTGGGCTCGGCAAAGGATTGTCCGGTGCCATCTGCTCTTGCGCTTCGGCATCGCGGCCTGCCGCCGCCGCAGCGCCCTCGTCCGGCTGCTCGTTCAGCACCGGCTCCGGCTCGTTTTCGGGCTCATCGGGCGTGGTCACGATAACAGTGATCTGCGCTCGGGCCCGGTCGATCATCGAGGCGGTGAAATCGGGAGCCAGCAAGCGCACCAAAAGCGCCCCCACACCCAAGTGACCAAGCACGATAAGCACAATCAACCACCAGCGCGGCCGACGGCGCGGATGATATCCGCTATTGCCTATGGTCGTATTCACGTGGAGAGCTCGCTTGTCATCGGTCAATCCTACCGCCAATCGCCAATCGATGCCATGCGCTGCCCAAGGAACGAAGTGGTTTCCCAAGATAACTTTTTCCGCCTGATTGTCCGTAGAATGTGACGGAATTCCCATTATAGTCCCAGCGGGAATTGGGAGAGGGATGGAAGAATGACCACCAAGAATTCAGGAATTACACGGCGCGGGGCCATTGGCGGGGCTTTGGGAACGGCAGCACTGGCAATAGCCTTGCCAGGCTGTGCGCGGCAGGAAGGCCGTGACCCCAACCGCAAGCCCAATTTCCTGTTCATCATGGCGGACGATTTGGGTTACGCCGACCTCTCCTGCTACGGGCGGCAAGAATATCAGACGCCGGTGCTGGACCAGCTGGCAGCAGACGGCATGAAGTTCACCCACGGCTATGCCAATTCGGCCGTCTGTTCGGCCACGCGCGTGGGTTTGATTACGGGGCGCTACCAATACCGTATCCCCGCCGGGCTGGAGGAGCCGATCGGACGTGCAGGCATCGGGCTGGAACCGTCACATCCCACCTTGCCTTCACTGCTCAAGGAACAAGGTTATCATACCGGCCTCGTCGGCAAGTGGCATCTGGGCGGACTGCCCGATTTCGGCCCGCTCAAGAGCGGATATGACGAATTTTGGGGCAATCGCGGCGGCGGGGTCGACTATTTCACGCATGAAGTGTTCGGCAACGGAGACCTCTGGGACGGCGAAGTGCGCATCGAAGAGGTAGGCTATTACACCGACCTTCTTGCCGATCGCTCGATCGAATTTCTCAATGACCGCGCGACAGAGCCGGACAAGCCCTGGCTGCTCTCGCTCCATTTCACCGCCGCGCATTGGCCATGGGAAGCCAATGACGAGAAGGGCCGCGCAGAAAGCGAACGCATAGCCAACCAGGAGGAAGGGGAAGGCTCAGGCATCCTCCATTACGATGGCGGCGACATGGAAACCTATGCCGGCATGGTCACCAGCCTCGATTCCAACATCGGCCGCGTGCTGGAAAAACTCACCGAACTGGACATGGAGCAGGACACTGTCGTCGTCTTCACCAGCGACAATGGCGGCGAACGCTTCAGCCACAACTGGCCCTTTACCGGTATCAAGACCGAACTGCTCGAAGGCGGTATTCGCGTGCCCTTTATCGTCAAGTGGCCGGACCTGGCGGAACCGGGTTCGGTAAGCGAAACGCCCGCCCTGTCGATGGACTTCCTGCCCACATTCGTGGCTGCAGCCGGCGGCGCACCGCATCCCGACTATCCCAGCGATGGCATGGATCTCGCTCCCGTCTTGCGCGGAGAGGACACGCCCGAACGCACCTTGTTTTGGCGCTTCTGGAACAAGGACCAGAAGGCCGCGCGGCGCGGTCAGTACAAGTACCTGAAGATCAACGACAATGAATATCTTTTCGATATCGTTGCCGACCCGCTCGAACGTGGGAACCTGAAGGATCGCATGCCGGACATTTTCGAGGAGCTGAAGACGGCGCACAACACATGGAATGCCGACATGCTCACCGATCCCAATGCTGCCAGCTTCGGCTGGACGCCACAGCAATTGGCCGATCACTATGGCTGGAACGACTAGGCTGAACTCATCCGTTCGATCATCCAGTAACTGGCGGTGATGCCAAGGCCATAAGAGGCGAACTTCTGCAAAGGGGCCGCCTGCTGCTGCACCGCCGACATCCGCCGGGCCACTTGCCATGCCGCGAATAGCACGCCCGCGAAGATCACCTGCCCGATCTCGATGCCGACATTGAAGGCGAAGAGGCCGGTGAGCAGCCCCTCGTCGGGCAGGCCGATTTCGCGCAGCACCGAGGCGAAGCCGAAACCGTGGAGCAGGCCGAAGCTGGCAGCCACAGTCACGGGCCGCCGCCAGGTCAGCGTATCCCGCCTGCCCCGTGCAATTTCCACCGCAAGGAAGACGATACTGAGCGCGATCACCGTCTCCACCGCCCTCGTATTGAGGCGGATCACGTCGAGCGCTGCGAGGGCCAAGGTCACCGAATGGGCCAAGGTAAATCCGGTCACCGTCACCAATATGCGCCGCCATGTACCGGCGATGATGAGCAAACCGGCGACGAAGAGCAGGTGATCGATCCCCTCCCAGATATGTTCGAAACCGAGCCTGAGGAATTCCACGAAAGTGTTCCCGCTTGCCTCGGCCTCCTCGGCTGCGGGGACACGCAGCACATGATCGCCCGGTTGCAGCAGCAAGGTTTGCACTGAGCCTGCCGCCCTGTGTATGCGCGCGATGGTGGCAAGGTTGGGATTGGCCAGCGGATAGTCGATGCCGATCTCGGCACCGGCAAAGCCCTGCGGGCAATTCCATTCGCGCTGCCGCCAATGGCCCATGGCGTCGGACCAGTGGCGCGTCAGTTCCCCGGCAACGCATCCATCAGGAGCGACCATATCCGGCAGGAAGGCTGCCTCGACATTGGGTGGAATTTTCCAAGCCACATCGAACTGGCCCTCCCCTTCTTCGGTAATCGTCACCGTCAACGGACGGTTGTCATCCGCCCACACAGGAAGCGCCGCCAGAGTGGCGGCAACAGCCAGCAACACGGCGAAAAGCCGCGTCATTGCCCGCCCGCTTCGTCGCGGATTTCGTAATTCTCCATCAGCCGGTCGATGGCCGCGATGGCGCGGGCGGAGCGGGCTTCGGCAAGCGCATCCTCGGCAACGCGACCAACAATCTCCTCGAACGGTGGGACGCGCGGTTCGCGCTTGGCGCGCAGGCCGATCACGTGCCAGCCATGCGTACTCTCGAGCGGCCCCAGCCACGCATCGCCCGGCTCGAGTTGGAAGAGGGCCAGCGTAAACTCATCGCCGAACTGTCCGGCAATTTCGCGCATTGCGGCCTCTGCATAGTTGAGCTGGTAGAGGAAGCGATCGCCATGCCGGCCCGCTTCGGCAAAGGGCACGGCATCACGTTGCAATTCCGCCAGCGCATCCAGCGCCGCACCCTCCGCCGCATCCCCGCGACGGTCTTTCGAAAAGAAGACATGGGTAAAGCTTACCCGCGCACCCTCGGCATAGCGCGCCTGGTTTGCGTCATAGAAACTACGCACATCCGCCTCGGACAATTCCACATCGGATGCCTGCTCCTCCATAAGCAAAAGCCGCATCTGCTGGATCACGCGCTGCTTCACCAGCGGATCGGCCTCTGCCAGTCCCAGAGCCTGGCCTTCACGATAAAGCGCCTCGGAAACGGCTGCATCGCGGACCAGCTGCGCGCGCTCTTCCTCGCTCATATTGGCAAGCAGTTCGGCAAAGCCCTCCTCGTCATAGAGCTGCGCGCGCGCCTGCAAATGCTCGAGCAATTGCGCGTCATCCACCGTGATGACGCGCCCAGCCTCGGGCGCAGGCCAGATCCAGCCAGCGACAAGGAACAGGGCCGCGCCCGCAGCAAGGAAATGGACCAGCGGCTCGCGCAGCCAGCTTCTCAGCTTCACGGAGTATACCAGACCGGCGAGGACCAGGCCCGTTCCTGGATCGTCGGGGTGATGTCGATCGTGGCGGGATCGATTCCCAGCGCCAGCGCATCGAAGAGGTGATGGCGCGGCGTCGGTATCTCCAGCACGCGGACATAGTAGAACGCGCGATGATCCGGGTTGAATTCCGGATCGGTCCAGACTGTCGCCAATTCGGGTGCACCGATAGTGTTGGAGTATCGCGCGGTGTTGAGGTCCACCGTGTTGCCGACCTCTGGCAGCGAACCATCGGACCGCATCGCCCGATCCCCCGACCAGGCGACGTTGAAGATCTTCTCCTGGCTCTCGCCATTATCGTCGATCCAGCCCTTCACGACCTGGATGCGGTCGAGATTCGCCGCCTCCGGGTCCATCACCGCGCGGATCGCCAATTGCGGCGCGCGGCCATTACCCGGCGCCAAGGTGCCACCCATGGGCACGCCGATGCGATAGCCATGATCGGCAAAGTCGCGCCGGTCGGCATCGCCAGCAGCGAAGCCATATCCGGCAAACAGGCGCACTCTCATGCGCGGGCCGGAAGTGCCGTAAACCTCTTTGCGGCGGAAGGCATCGAAGATCGATTGCCGGTCATTGTGGTCGGCCCAGACACCGGCAAGGCCTGCCGCACTCATCTGCGCTGCGGGGAAGATGATACTTGCGGCGCTCTCGCCAAGCCGGTCTGCAGGCAGGTAATCCTCGCCCAGCTTACCGAAGAAGTTGTCCTCCAATTGCGAGGAAAAGCCCGTGTGGCTGTCGCTCGCACCGACGATCCCGTACTGGAACGGGTTCACGCCGATGCGCGCTTCTTCGGCCAATCCGCGCAGCAGCGCACTACGGACATAGGACCCGCCGAGGGGATCAGTCGGCACGCCGGTAAGGAGCATGTTGCGCAATTCGAAATCGGCAAACTCGTCATTGGGCGAAAGCGCCGGATGCGTTTCGGAAGATCCCTTGTACTGGGTGATCTCGACCGCCGGCTCCCACGCCGCACGCAATTCGGCATAGGCGGCATCGAAGGGATTACCGTTCTTGTCGGTCAGTTCGAACATTCGGCCTTCGGACAGGTTGGAATTATGCGGAATGGCCACGAAATCCGCACCCGTGCGCGCCCGCGTCTGCTCGAAGTAATTGTAGAGGTCCTCCGGTCCGTCGGTCAGGTAATTTGCCAGCGGAAGAAACTGGCTCGCCACGTCGCCATCGACATTGGTGAAGACCACACGGTGCATGTTGCGCAGGTTAGGCGCAAAGGTCCATTCCCAGCCGATCAGCGCCGTAAATTCACCCGGACGATTATGCCGTTCGGCGGCATCGATCTGTCCTTGCCAGCTGGTGCCCATGACATCGTCCGAGCGAAGATCGCGCAGGAAGGCCTCGCGCTCTTCATCCGTGAGGTTGCTCTGCCCCATGGCCGCCGTGGTGAGAGCGCGGCCGCCATCGTTGAGGAGCATTTCACGCAGGCGCTGCGCGATGGGATATTTCAGGATCGAGGGATCCTCCGCCGCGATCCGGCTGGAAATCGCGAGGCCCACGGCATGATCGGCCATGACCAGGAAATCGAGCGGACGATCGATCTGCACACGTTGTCCGGTGCGGGGGAAGATCACCGGCATGCCGCGCGCGAAGCGATAGGCGCTGTCGATATCGGCATTGGCCGTGCCACTGGAAAAGGCATCGATTGAATTTATCGAATGCACATGCGTATCGCCCCACAGCAACACGCGGTCGCCCTGTGGCATGGCGGGCTGGTCGACAGCGGCGATGGTGCCGCCCTGCGTATTGGCAGTGGGCGCGACCGTCACCGGATCGCAGGCACCCAAAGCGAGTGAGGCGGTGAGGAGGAGAACGGCCTTCTTCATCGTCATTCTCCTGCGGCGGGCGTGTAATAGACGGGAGACGTCCAAGCCCTTTCCTGTAACCACGGGCTGGTCCCCTCTGAAAGCGGGATCCCGCTGGCGACCGAGAGATAGGTGGCCCAGCGCGGCGTTGGGATCTCGATCACGCGCGCGTAGTAGAATGCCCGTTCGCCCGCGTCGAAATCGGGATCGGTCCAGGTTCCGAACAGTTCGGCTGCGCCGATCGAGTTTTCATAGGTCGCGGTGGCGGCATCCACCGTGTTGCCCACGGCAGGCAGCTTGCCGTCCGCATCCGGAAGACGGTCACCACTCCAGCTCACATCGTAAATGCGCTCGAAGCTCTCACCTCCCTCGCGCCAGACCTTCACAATCTGGATGCGATCGAGATTTCCCGACGCGGGACCCTTGGCCGCCTGGACAATGAATGTCGGACCACTTGCATGCTCATCGGGCAAAGCA
>CAJXLD010000142.1 GCA_913055595.1 uncultured Altererythrobacter sp. | reverse complement strand
ACGTGTTCAACGCGCTCGAACCAGTACTGGCCGGGGTGTTCGAGGAGTTCGCGAACGGCAAGAGCGTGACACCTGCCGGTGAATTCCCGCGCATCCCCTATGCCGAAACGATGCTGAAATACGGCACCGACAAGCCCGATCTGCGCAACCCGCTGTTGATCAGCGATGTGTCGCATCACTTCGAAAAATCAGGGTTCGGCATTTTCGAGAAGATCGTCGGTTCTGGCGGTGTCGTACGTGCCATTCCGGCTCCCAACACGCATGAAAAGAGCCGCAAGTTCTTCGACGACATGAACGACTGGTCGAAGCGCGAGGGTTTTGCCGGCCTTGGTTATGTCACCCGCAAGGGTGGCGAGTTCGGTGGCCCTATTGCCAAGAACCATGGTCCGGAAAACATGGCCAAGCTCTATGACGAACTGGGCCTGGGCGAAAACGACGGCCTATTCTTCGCCGCGGGTAAGGAAAAGGACGCGGCCAAGCTTGCCGGTGCAGCGCGCACAAGGTGCGGTGAAATACTCGAACTGATCGAGCAGGATTGTTTCAAGTTCTGCTGGATCGTCGACTTCCCGATGTTCGAATATGATGAGGACCTCAAAAAGGTCGATTTCAGCCATAATCCTTTCTCCATGCCGCAGGGCGAGATGGAAGCGCTGGAAAACAAGGACCCGCTGGAGATTCTCGCCTGGCAGTATGACATCGTCTGCAACGGCTATGAGCTCAGCTCCGGCGCCATTCGTAACCACCGCCCGGACATTATGTACAAGGCGTTCGAAATCGCCGGATACAGCAAGGAAGATGTCGACCGCGACTTCTCCGGCATGATCGAGGCCTTCAAGCTGGGCGCTCCTCCGCATGGTGGTTCCGCGCCGGGCATCGACCGTATCGTCATGCTGCTGGCGGATGAGCCCAATATTCGCGAAGTCATCGCCTTCCCATTGAATCAGAAGGCGCAGGACCTGATGATGGGCGCACCGTCAAAGGTGAGCGGACGCCAGCTGCGCGATGTCCATATTCGCACCGTCGAGCCGCCAAAAACCGAAGGGCAGGGCTAACAAAGCTGAGGACTGTTGCGAAAAGCCGTGCAGGCTTGCACTTGCCAGCTTCGTCCCCACTCTTTAGGGCGAATTCAAATCCAACCTGTAAGTGTTTCGAGAGGGAACCACATGAGCGATACTGCCGACCGCGTTAAGAAGATCGTCGTCGAGCATCTGGGCGTTGAAGAAGAAAAGGTCACGCCCGATGCAAGTTTCATCGATGATCTGGGTGCAGACAGCCTCGACATTGTCGAGCTGGTGATGGCGTTCGAAGAAGAGTTCGGCGTCGAGATTCCCGACGATGCGGCTGAGAAGATCAACACCGTCGGTGATGCGAACAAGTACATCGACGACAACGCGGGCTAAGCACCCCGTAGACCCGTTCGCGAAAGGTCCCGCCACACGCGGACGGGGAGGGAAGGCTCAGCCATGGCGGCTGGGCCTTTCGTGATTTTGGAAGAGAGATTGAATATGCGTCGTGTCGTCGTAACAGGAATTGGCCTCGTCACCCCGTTGGGTGGCGATGTGGAAACCACCTGGGCGAATCTTCTCGCCGGGAAAAGCGGTATTGGCCCGATCACCAAGTTCGACGCGTCTGACCAGAAGTGCCAGATCGCTGGTGAAGTAAAGCCTGCCGATCATGAATATGGCTTCGATCCGGACAAGCGCGTGGATCACAAGGTGCAGCGTCAGGTCGACCCGTTCATCGTTTATGGCATCGACGCTGCCGGTCAGGCGATTGAGGATGCGGGCCTTCTCGATATGGACGAGGCGACCAAGCTGCGCGCAGGATGCTCCATCGGTTCGGGTATTGGCGGTTTGCCGGGCATCGAGTTGGAATCGGTCAACCTCCACGAACGCGGCCCGGGCCGCGTTTCGCCGCACTTTGTGCACGGCCGACTGATCAACCTCATTTCGGGACAGGTTTCGATCAAATACGGACTGATGGGACCTAACCATGCGGTCGTGACCGCATGTTCCACCGGTGCCCATTCAATCGGCGATGCCGCGCGCATGATCCGTGACGATGATGCAGACATAATGTTGGCAGGCGGAGCGGAAGCCACCGTTTGCCCCATCGGTATTGCCGGCTTCGCACAGGCGCGCGCGCTCAATTGCAGCATGAACGATCGCCCGACCGAAGCCAGCCGTCCTTATGACAAGGATCGCGATGGCTTCGTGATGGGTGAAGGTGCCGGCGTCGTCGTGCTCGAGGAATATGAGCATGCCAAGGCGCGCGGCGCAAAGATATATGCCGAAGTGGTTGGCTATGGCCTGTCTGGCGATGCCTATCACGTCACTGCACCGCATCCCGAAGGCAAGGGTGCGGAAAACTCCATGCGCATGGCGCTGAAGAAGGCAGGGCTGGACGCGGGCGACATCGACTATGTCAACGCGCATGGCACTTCGACGATGGCCGACACGATCGAGCTGGCAGCGGTGAAGCGCGTTCTCGGCGACGATCTGGGCGGCGCTTCGATGAGTTCGACCAAGAGCGCCATCGGGCACCTCCTGGGCGGCGCTGGAGCGGTCGAGAGTATCTTCTGCATTCTTGCCATTCGTGACCAGGTAGTTCCGCCCACGCTGAACCTGAATTCACCTGACGAGGGCACTGAAGGCGTGGACCTTGTTCCGCTTGAGGCGCGGAAGCGCGAAGTGCGCGCCGCGCTCAATAACAGCTTCGGCTTTGGCGGTACCAACGCCTCGCTGGTGGTCAAGAAGGTCGACTGATCATGAAGCGGGCCGCCGGTGCCCTTGTGTCATTGCTCGTTGCGTTGGCACTCATCGGCGCGGCATGGCTCGCATTTGGCTGGTACTCTTCTGGTCCCGTAGATGAGGAGGTTGCCTTTATCGTGCCTTCCGGCGCGACACTCTCTTCCACTGCACGAAAGCTCGAAGAGGAGGGGCATATCCACTCCGCCAGCGCGTTCCTGCTGCGCGCGCGAATCTTTGGCGGATCGGATTCGATCAAGGCAGGCGAGTTCCAGCTTCCGGCCGGGGCATCGGGTGCCGACATCTTGCGCATCTTCCAGCAGGGCGATGTCATGCTGCGCTTCGTCACCATCCCGGAGGGCATGCCAAGCGTACTGGTGCGGGAAAGGCTGATGGCCGAACCGCTGCTGACTGGCGAGATAGAAGTGCCCGAAGAGGGTTCGGTCCTGCCTGAGAGTTATAGTTTCGAACAAGGGGAAAGCCGCGCCGCCGTGCTTTCTCGGATGCAAGATGCAATGTCCCAGATCCTCGAGGAGCTTTGGCCGACGAGAAGTGATCGAAGTGTCGTCAATTCACCGGAAGAGGCGGTGATCCTGGCTTCCATCGTAGAGAAGGAAACGGGCGTTCCGGAAGAGCGCGGAATGGTTGCCGGCCTCTATTCCAACCGCCTGCGCCAGGGCATACGCCTGCAGGCCGATCCAACGATCATTTATCCTATCACCAAAGGACGCCCGCTGGGGCGTCGTATCCGCCAATCAGAAATCGACGCGGTCAATGGCTATAATACCTATTCGATGGATGGACTGCCGATGGGACCGATCACCAACCCCGGACGGGAGGCGATCGCTGCCGTTCTCAATCCCGACGAAACCGACGTAATCTTCATGGTAGCAGACGGAACCGGCGGACATGCTTTTGCGGCGACGCTGGAAGAGCATAATGCCAATGTCGAGCGATGGTATGCGCTGCGCCGCGAACGCGGGGAGATGTGAGAGAGGCGCTCGCACCTTTGATCGTCTCGGCAGAGCTTCCGCCGGATATCTTCAGCTGGGCCAATCAGTTGCGGCAGGACCATTTCCCACCTGAACGAAATTTCCTGAAGGCGCATGTCACCTTGTTCCATGCCTTGCCGCCGAGCGCCAAAGGCGAGGTGCGAGACTGCCTCGCTGCATTGACTGCCAGCCATGCGCCCGTTCCAGCACGGCTCAAAGGAGTCATGAAGCTGGGCAAGGGCACCGCATTGGAAATCGCAAGCCCCGGATTGATCGATTTGTGGGAGCAACTGGCCCAACGTTTCCATGGCATGCTGACGCCGCAGGATGAGCATCGGCCTCGACTTCACATTACCATCCAAAACAAGGTCCGTATCGAGGAAGCCAAGGCACTGCAGGCGAGACTGGCCCCGCGCATCCAGCCGCGCGACTTTGGGTTTCGCGGGCTGGAACTACATGCCTATCGCGGCGGTCCGTGGGAATTGCTGCATCGCTGGCGTTTTCGCGGTTGACCGGGGCGGGACCCCGCCCTAAATGGCGCGCCTTGCCGGAGCCCCTTGGGGCCCCGTGCACTGCCGGTTGGCGGAGTAGCTCAGGTGGTTAGAGCAGCGGAATCATAATCCGCGTGTCGGGGGTTCGAGTCCCTCCTCCGCTACCAATTTTCCAGACTTGACTTGTCTTCACCAAGGTCACTGCTGGCTATTTGCATTTGCCTGAGCAACTCTTACATGCGTCACCATCATGGCGCGGCCCAAACCATCAACTTTCGACAAGCAGAAGATCGTCGCGGAAAACCGCAAGGCGCGCTTCAATTATCATATTGAAGATACGTTCGAGGCGGGTCTGGCCCTGGCAGGAACCGAGGTGAAGAGTTTGCGCTTCGGCGAGGGATCAATCGCAGAAAGCTATGCCGAAGTGAAGGATGGGGAGGTTTGGCTGATCAATGCCAATATTCCCGAGTTCAGCCATGGCAATCGTCACAATCATGAACCCAAGCGACCGCGCAAGCTGCTTTTGCACACACGCGAGATCGACAAACTCTTCGGTGCTGTCGAACGCAAGGGAATGACCCTCGTTCCCCTGTCCATCTATTTCAATTCGCGTGGACGGGCGAAGGTGGAGCTGGCGCTGGCCAAGGGCAAGCAGGCGCATGACAAGCGGCAGACAATGAAAGACCGAGACTGGCAGCGCGACAAGGCCCGCTTGATGCGAGAAAAAGGCTAGGAAGAAACGAAAATTTCTTCCGCGTGTCGACGTTAAGCTGCTGTTCGTCGAACTATAGATAAGATCACCTTCACTAGCCCCACGAAAGGTGTATGGGACGCCGCAGAATGGCGATGAAGAGCATCAAGGATTTTCGGCCGAAAATGCCAACGCGCGACGAGATGGCGCGCAATCGCTGGCTTGCGCCCATTGGCCATCGCTTTCTTCGATCGGAATTGTGGCGTTTTACCCGTCGTTCGGTACCACGAGGCGCCGCCTTGGGTCTGTTTGCGGCCTTTATCATTCCGGTGGGCCAGATCTTCCTTGCGGCATTTCTTGCTCTTCCTGCGCGCGCCAACGTGCCGATCGCAGCGCTGATCACTTTTGTCACCAACCCCTTCACCGTGCCTTTTTGGGCTGTGGTGGCGAACAAGGTAGGCCGCTTCGTTCTGAAGCTCGATGCTGCCACAGTCGGGGCGGCCAATGCGGAGATCGACAGCGGGCGTTGGGAGAGCTTTGGCTGGTTCCTTGAGACAGCGGGTGCGACCGCTTTCGGCTTTATGGTCCTTTCGGTGCTTACCGCAGCAATCGGATATTTGTTGGCCAGTTTTTCTTGGCGTTATCTGGTGGCACGCAAATGGAACAGGCGACCGGGTCACAGGAAAGTGCTAGACCCTGCCGAATGAATGGCAGGCAGGGGAAGGACGAAAGCAATTGAGCATGGGGGACGTGCCAAGATCACGGCGATTGCTGGACGGGCTCGCCGTGACGCTTGCCGTGCTGGTGAGCATGGCACTAATCCAGTTTGCGACGGGAGAGCCTACCGTAACACTGGCATTTTTGGGCGGGCTGACCGTCTTGGGCCTGATCACCTATGCAGCATCCCGGCATCGGCCGGTCCCGGCTGTCCAGCAAGTCAGTGATACACCCGATTGGTCGGTCACCGTGGCGGCGATCGAACAGCCCGGCCAAGCAATTGCCATCACCGACCGCGCCAATCGATTGGTTTGTGCCAATTCGGCTTTCGAAGGCTGGTTTGGCTCGCTCCATGCTCCTCCAAAATTGGCGATTGAAGACGGCCCGCGCTGCTTGGCGTGATGGTGTGTCATCCGAAACCGCGACTATAGCCTTCGACGGCAAGAACTGGACGGTAGACGCCGCCAGGGCAGGGCGCAGCGATGACTATCTGATCTGGCGCTTCACTCCGGAAACGCGGAACGAACCGGTAATTGCGATCGGAAAGTATCTGGCTGGTGCCATGGGGCGGATGCTCGGAAATGCCGGAATTGCTGTAGCACTGGTGGGCGAAGACGGCGCAATACGCACTCTCAATCCGGGCTTTGCCTTACGCGCCAGCGGAGATGAGCAGGCCAGCCTTGTTGGCCAGGATTTTATCTCGCTCTTACGATCCGATGAGCGAGAGCGGATCTTTTTTGCCCATGAAGGACGCAAGGGGTCACCTCAGACGCTTGTGCATGTACCTCTGGTCGATCCGGCGGCGGCGGGTTCCGACCCGGCTCAACCGGGTGACAGTCCGGCGCTGATGCTCCTGCTCGACAGTGGCATTGGCCTTGGCGGATGGGGAGGCGAGGCACGTGGACAGACGCCGCAGCTGGAGGCCTTGTTGGAGCAACTCCCGCTTGGTCTCGCCATGACCGATCGAGACGGGCACTTTCTGTTCGCCAACCCCGCTTTCAGGCGCGCAGCGGGGATCGAGGGCACCAATATACCGCCCTATCCGTCCGACCTTGTCATTCCGCGCGACAAGACGGCGATTTCAGACGCGGTGCGTCGCTTTGGCCAGGGCCCCGCCAATAGCGGCGATATTGCCGTGCGCCTGCGCAACGATCCGGACGAGCCTGTCTCGCTGGGTCTTGCCGGCGTGCGCGGGTTGGGCGAGGCCGCGGTTTTGCTGAGTCTGGCGGATACGACCGAGGAAACGCGCCTCAAGCGGCAGGTAGCGCAGGCGACCAAGATGCAGGCTGTGGGTCAGCTCGCAGGCGGCGTAGCGCATGATTTCAACAACGTGCTGACCGCCATCATCGGCTATTGCGACTTGATGTTGTTGCGGCACACGCCGGGTGACAGCGATTATGACGACATCCAGCAGATCAAGGCCAATTCCAACCGCGCAGCCAGCCTGACGCGGCAATTGCTCGCTTTCAGCCGCCAGCAGACATTGCAGCCCGAAATACTGCAACTGCCCGATGTCCTTTCCGAAGTCTCGCAACTGCTCAAGCGCTTGCTGGGTGCGAAAATCACGCTTCGCGTTAGCCACGACCGCAATCTGGGGGCTGTTCGTGCCGATCCGCGCCAGCTCGAGCAGGTTATCATCAACCTGGCCGTCAATGCGCGCGAT
>CAJXLD010000141.1 GCA_913055595.1 uncultured Altererythrobacter sp. | reverse complement strand
GTCGGCAAGACCGAAGTCGCGCGCCAGCTCGCCTCGATCATGGGGATCGAGCTCAAGCGGTTCGACATGTCCGAATATATGGAGCGCCACAGCGTCTCCCGCCTGATCGGCGCGCCTCCGGGCTATGTCGGCTATGACCAGGGCGGCCTGCTGACCGATGCGATCGACCAACATCCGCATTGCGTGCTGCTCTTGGACGAAATCGAGAAGGCACATCCGGACCTTTTCAATATCCTATTGCAGGTGATGGATAATGGACGGCTGACCGATCACCACGGCAAGACGGTGGATTTCCGCAACGTCGTGCTAATCATGACGACCAATGCCGGCGCATCCGACATGGCCAAGCAGGGGATCGGCTTCGGCGCGGGCACCAAGACCGAAGCGCAGGAAGAGGCGGTGAAGAAGATGTTCACCCCCGAATTCCGCAACCGCCTCGATGCCATCGTGCCGTTCGATTATCTCGGCACGGAAACGGTCAGCCGCGTGGTCGACAAGTTCATCCTCCAGCTCGAACTGCAGCTGGCCGAACAGAACGTGCATATCCAGTTCGATGGCGATGCGCGCGACTGGCTGGCCAAGCGCGGTTACGACAAGCTCTATGGCGCAAGGCCTATGGCGCGCCTGCTGCAGGACAAGGTCAAGCAACCGCTGGCCGAGGAGCTGCTGTTCGGCAAGCTAGCCCAAGGCGGCGAAGTGCATGTGGGCATGAAGGATGACAAACTCACCTTCGAACTTACGCCCGCCGCGCCCAAGTCCAAGGCGAAGAAGCCGCGCAAGAAGCCTGCTGCGAAGAAAAAGCCCGAGGCACCCGAAGCGCAGAAGAAAGGCGACGAGTAGGCCTGTCCCCCCTCCCCCTTGCGGGCGGGAAGGGATTATATATCGTAAGCTTCACCGGATTTTATCGCACCGCAACATAGCTGATTGCGCCACGCGTATTCAGGGCGTAATCCTCGCGCGATGAACGCCGCCACACCGCCACATCGGCAGATGACGCCCAAGCTGTTCACCACGCTCAAGGGCTATTCACGCGACCAGCTGCGGGCCGACGCTTTGGCCGGGCTGACGGTGGCAATCGTGGCGCTGCCGTTGTCGATGGCACTCGGCATCGCCAGCGGTGCCTCACCGGACAAGGGGCTGGTGACGGCGATCGTTGCCGGCTTCTTCATTTCCTTCCTCGGCGGCTCGAGAGTGCAAGTCGGCGGGCCGACCGGTGCTTTCGTGGTCGTGGTCGCGGGAGTTATCGCCCAGCACGGCTATGCCGGACTGCTTCTGGCAACGCTGCTCGCCGGAATCATCCTCATCATCGCCGGCTATTCGGGCGTCGGTCGGCTGATGCGCTACGTGCCGATGCCCGTGGTGACGGGCTTCACCGCCGGCATCGCAGTGATCATTGCTACCAGCCAGGTGGGCGATTTCCTCGGCCTCAGCACCAGTGAGGTCCCGGCAGAATTCCTCGGCAAATGGAACGCATATCTCGGTAGCATAACTACGCTTTCACCGGCGACGCTGGCGATTGGCGCGGGCTCGCTCGGTGCGATCCTGGCACTCAAACGCTTCGTCCCCCGCATGCCGGGATATCTGGTGGTAGTGGTGGCCTCCTCGCTTGCGGTGTTTGCGCTCGGCATGCCGGTCGAGACAGTTGGCGACCGCTTTCCAGACATGCCGACCACCCTACCAGCACCGCAGCTACCGGCATTCTCGCTCGAGATGCTGCGCGCCGTGCTGCCTTCGGCCTTCACCATCGCCTTCCTCGCCGGGATCGAGGCGCTCCTCTCGGCCGTGGTGGCCGACGGCATGACCGGTTATCGCCACCGTTCGGGGCAGGAGCTGGTCGGACAGGGCGTCGCCAATCTCGCTTCGGCGCTGTTCGGCGGGCTACCCGCGACCGGCGCCATCGCCCGCACCGCGACCAATATCCGCGCCGGCGCACGCACCCCGGTCGCCGGCATGATCCACGCGCTGGTGTTGCTGCTAATCCTGCTCGTCGCGGGCGGCCTGGTTGCCTATGTGCCGATGGCCGCGCTCGCGGCGATCCTGCTAATGGTCGCCTGGGGAATGAGCGAGGTCGACCGCTTCCGCATGTTGCTGCGCATCGACGCCGGCGAGCGTGCGCTGCTGTTGCTGACCTTCGGGCTGACGGTGCTGGTCGACCTGACCATTGCCATCGGAGTCGGCGTCACACTGGCCTCACTGATGTTCATGGCGCGCATGGCGGAGGCGACCAATGTCATGGTCGGTAGCGACAAGAGCATCGAGGACCCAACCCAGCGGCTCGCGCTACCAAGCGATGTCGAGGTGTTCCGCATTGCCGGACCGATGTTCTTCGGCGTCGCCAGCGACATGCTCGAAACCTTGAATCGCATCGACCGCAAACCGCGCGTAATCCTCTTGCGACTCGACCGCGTACCCTATCTCGATTCCTCGGGCGCGCAGCTACTCGAAAATTTCGTCCGTCAGGCAGCGCACAATGGCACGCGCGTGATCCTGTGCGATATGCAGAAGCGCGTGTGGGAGGCGCTGGCGCGGACCACGCCGCCCTTTGCCGGGGCCGAACGGGCGCAGACGCTGGCCGATGCGCTTGGCCAGCTCGGGCCGGACGAGGATCGCGATCAGGGCGAGGCTCAGCCGAGCTGAACCAGTTTCTCCCGCGAGGTCGCACCGCGCAGCAAGGTCAGCCGCGAAGGTGCGATATTGAGCGCCTTGGCGAGCATGGCCAATACCGCATCATTGGCGGCGCCGTCCTGCGGCTTGGCCCGGACCCTTACGGTCACCTTGCCAGACTCGACCGCAATTTCTTCTGACTTCGCGCCAGGTGTAACGCGCAATGCCAGCCGCCCTTCGCCATCGGCGCAAGCGCGAATGGCATCGGCAGGTGGAAAGTCAGCTTTCGGCCGCGCCATCATGCTCACCACGCAGCTGCGCCAGGTGCCGCTCTGCCAGCCGGCAATAGCGTTCGCTCTGGAAACGGATCTTTTCGATCTGCGCTGCATCCTGCTTGCGGAAGAATTTCGCCGGGCGGCCAACCCAGATTTCGCCCGCCGGGATCGCCTTGCCCGGGCTGAGCAAAGCGCCTGCCGCCAGCATGGCGCCTGTGCCGATACGGCAGTCGTCCATGGCGATGGCGCCCATGCCCACGAAACCGCGATCTTCCACCACGGCCCCATGGACCAGCGCCATGTGGCCGATCACGCAATCCTCGCCAATGATCGTGGGGCAGCCATCTGTATCCGGACGCGGACCTTCGACATGGAAGACGCTGCCATCCTGCACATTGCTGCGCGCGCCGACCTCGATGCGATGGATATCGCCGCGCAACACGCAATTGTACCAGATGCTGGCCTCGGCTTGAATCGTGACGTCGCCGATGATGCAAGCGCCGGGGGCAACAAAGGCGCTCTCGTGGATCTGCGGATATTTGCCTTCGAAAGGCAGGATCGTGGCGTCGAGGAAGCGGGAATCGCTCACAGGAAATTCGCCCAGATCAGATGCGGCAGAATCGAAGCGTATTCATCGGTCCAGACATCCCCTTTCCCTGCACCCAATTCGCTCCATTCGCTCCCCTCCGTCAGCGCCTCGATCTGTGCCGGATCTCGGCTGAAGGCCACCCAATTCGATGGCGTCGCAGATGGCTCATCGTCATCAGGTGTGTAGAAGCGGCGCGCAGTAGCGTAGCCGCCATCAGTCGCCAAGCGCGCGAGCACCGGCTGCAAGTCAACGAAACGGTTGGAAATATGGATCATGACCAGTCCTTCATCCGCCAGCGTATTGAAATAGATTTCCAGCGCCTCGCGCGTCAGCAAGTGCTGCGGAATGGCATCGGAGGAGAAGGCATCGATCGCCAGAAGATCGAATGAATTGGCGGGCAAATCCTCCAGTTCCAGTCGCGCATCGCCGAACAGTACCGGCGCATCGCCCCCGCAATCCTCCATGAAGGTGAAAACGCCGCGCTGCGAGAATTCATAGACCAGGGGATCGATCTCGAAGAAGGTCCACTCCTGCCCTTCCTGCCGGTAGCAGGCGAGCGTTCCCACACCCAGTCCGACCACACCGATCCGCGCCTCAGGACCGAACAATTCGGGCGCCTTGGCCATGGCAATGCCGATGCCCGATGCCGGAACGTAATAGCTGGTAGGTTCCTGCTGCCTGCCCGGCTCACTCATCTGCATGCCGTGTACGGTGGTGCCATGAAACAGCACCATGTTGCCCGCATCGTTGGGACCGGCCGAATAGATGCCGAAATAGCTGCGCGCCCTGTCGCCGGTGAAGCTGGTGCTGATCTGCTTGACACCGCCCAGCGCCAGCAGCACCGCTGCCATGGAGAGAACAAAGGACCAGTGCTTGGCCGCCAGCATGATCGACAGCGACACAATCAGGGCGAAGGCAATCAGCTCCACCAAGCCCAGCCAGCCGGTCTGAATGCCCAGCCGCTGGATCCAGCTTCCTCCAACAAAGACCAGCGTGAGAACAACGGCCAGCGACATGCGCTGTGCCCTCTCATCGGGCAGGATGCGGCCGAGCAGTGGCTTCCAGTAATCGAGCGGAACCAGCGCCGCGGCGGCAAGGATCAGGATAGGGTGCTCCCAAGTCCAGTCGAACAGCACTGGCGCAACAAGTGCGGCAAACAGACCGCCGAGCACACCGCCCGCCGACATGACGAGGTAGAATTGAGTCAATCGCGATGCCGCAGGTCGATCCGCATAAAGCCGCGTATGCAAAGCCACTGCAATCACGAACATCAGTACGACCGAAGCGATCGCGGCGACGAAGTCCGCCCTTCCCGCAGTGAACATTGCGACCGCACCGTCGACCAGCAAGATCACCGGCGCGATCATTACGATAAAACTTGCCGCCTGTCCTTTGCCGGAGAAGGCAATCGAGAAGCTGAGCAGGTAGAGCCCCAAGGGGATCACCCAAAGCAGCGGCATCGCCATGATGTCCGTGGTGAGATAGGTCGTCGTCGAAAGCATCAGGCCCGAGGGAATCGCCGAAAGCGCCAACCACAAGGCGATGCGCCGCCAGCCGATCGGTGCTGCGCCCTCTTCGGGTCCAACAGTCTCGACGCTCTTGGGCGCGATATTGAAACGCGACAGCGCCACGGCCACGACCAGCACGACCAACAAGCCAAAGCCTGCCGCCCATAAGGCGCTTTGCATGCTGGTGGGCAGGCTTGGCTCAAGCAGCAGAGGATAGATGAGCAAACCGGCAAAACTGCCAAGGTTGGATGCGGCATAAAGCGGATAGGGATTTCCGGCCGCAGGATGCGCAGCATACCAGCGTTGGATCAGCGGGGCCTGCGCGGAGACGGCAAAGAATGCAGGGCCGACGGTCAGCAGGAAGAGCCAGGGCACCCAGATCGCCTCCATCCCCGGCGCAGGAGAGGCAATATCGGCCAGCGCGACGGGGAGCGAGAAGCCTGCCAGCAGCAAGACGCCGATGTGAATTGCCACCTGCCGCGCAATCGGAAAGCGCCCGATGGCATGGGCATAGGCATATCCCGCCAGCAGCAGCGCCTGGTAGACCAGCATGGCGCTGTTCCAGACATTGGGCGCGCCACCCAATCGCGGCAGCGCCATGCGCGCCACCATGGGTTGAACCAGGAACAGCAGGAAGCTGCCGGTCAAAATGGCAATGGTGAAAAGCCAGCGACGATCGGGAGAAGTTGGGCTCATGCCCACAACTCCTTGCCGCCGGTCGCTTCAGGCAGCCAATAGGTCACATGCGGCTTGAGAGGAGAATCTTCCGCAACATGGGGGTGGTCGAAGTCGAATTCGGGACGGTATTGCATACCGAGCCGCTCCATCAACCCGCGGCTGCGCGTGTTGCCGACCGAGGTAATCGCCCAGACCGGTTCGCCAGGATGTTGCACGGCAAACCAGTCAAGCGCGGTTTGCGCTGCCTCGCGCGCATAGGATTGGCCCCAGCAGTCCGACGCGAGCCGCCAACCGATTTCGAATTCTTCTTCCAGTTGCGGAACTGTTCCCCGCGCGATGCCGCAGAAACCCAGCACGCGACCATCATCCAGGCGCTCCATCGCCCAGAATGTGCAGCCATCACGAAGCTGCCTCTCCTGCAAACGCTTCAGCAGCCCACGGGTCTGCGCCTCGTCATCGAGGGGACCGATCGTCGCCATGACTTGCGGGTCGGTGCACAGCGCATGAAGTGCTTCGAAATCGTCGTCGCGCCAATCGCGCAGCAGTAAACGGTCGGTCTCCAGCCGGAATTCAGCCATTGATGAGGCGCGCAGCCAGAGGCGCATGATAGGTGAGCACGCCAGCGCATCCGGCACGCTTGAAGCCGGTCAATGTCTCCAACACCAACGCGTCACGCTCGCCCGCTCCGGCAGCCGCAGCGGCCTCGATCATCGCGTATTCGCCGCTCACCTGATAGGCAAATACGGGAACGTCGAAGGCTTCGCGTACCCGGCGCACAATATCGAGATAGGGCAGGCCGGGCTTGACCATCACGCTGTCGGCGCCCTCGGCAATGTCGAGTTCGACTTCACGCAGGGCCTCGTCACCATTGGCCGGGTCCATCTGGTAGGTTTTCTTGTCGCCCTTCAGCAATCCGCCCGAACCCACTGCATCGCGAAAAGGACCGTAAAAGGCAGAGGCATATTTGGCGGCATAGGACATGATCTGGACATTGTGGTGCTCGCCCATCTCCAGCGCCATGCGGATGGCCTTGATGCGGCCATCCATCATGTCCGAAGGCGCGATGATATCCGCGCCCGCTTCGGCCTGGTTGATGGCCTGATCGACCAGCACGGCGACGGTCTCGTCATTGAGCACATAGCCGGAATCGTCGATCAGACCGTCCTGCCCGTGGCTGGTATAGGGATCGAGCGCAACATCGGTGAGTACGCCAATATCATCGCCGCATGCCTGCTTGATCGCCTTGATAGCGCGGCACATGAGATTGTCGGGATTGAGCGCTTCGGACCCATCGTCCGATCGCTTCCCCACAGGCGTATTGGGGAACAAAGCGACGCAGGGAATGCCCAGTTCCACCGCTTCCTTCGCCCGCACGGCGATTCCATCCACCGACCAGCGCGATACGCCGGGAAGCGAGGCAATCGGTTCTTCCACCCCTTCGCCTTCGGTCACGAAAAGCGGCCAAATCAGGTCTGCCGGCGTCAGGACGGTTTCGCGGTGGAGCGCACGGCTCCACATGCTGGCCCGCGTGCGGCGCAGGCGCGTGGCCGGATAGCCGGAAGCGTTGGGTTCGGGCGCCGGAGCCTTGGGCTGCGCAGGCTTCTTGGCGCGCACGGTGGAGAGCGAAATAGGGCGCTTGGACAAGGGGGTATCTCCTTTGGTCCGTCGGCG
>CAJXLD010000140.1 GCA_913055595.1 uncultured Altererythrobacter sp. | reverse complement strand
CTTGTCGATCGCGTGCAGGCCGATGATGTGGAATATGACATCGCCGGAACGCCCAGTTTCGCGCTCAATGGCGAACTGCTGCAAAACGTCCATAGTTGGGCCGCTTTGGCACCTTGGCTGGAGCGTGCGACCCAATAACCTACAACCACGGGGATATCCCTGTGCAAAAGCGCCGCCAGAATTGGTTACGGCGTTTTGCACCCCCGTCTCCTTAGGCTAGCCTTCCCACCCCTATCGAATAGGAAGTATTACGATGATGAAGTTTCGCCTCCCTGTTTTCGCCGCCATTTCCGCCCCCTTGGCTCTGACGCTGGCCGCTTGTGGCTCGGGCGATTCCGAAGCGGGAGGCCCTGTCGGCGCAGCAATTGATCCTATTGCCGCACCCGAAGGGCAGAGCTGGAACCAGACAGCCGTCTTCACCGACATGGGCGGTATCCAGGTGGGCAATCCCGAGGCACCGCTAAAACTGGTCGAATATGTCAGCCACACCTGCGGAGTCTGCGCAACTTTCTCCAAGGATTCGAGCGGAGAAATCGACCGCTATATCGAGAGCGGTGTTGTCAGCCTGGAACTCCGCAATCAGATTCATGATCCGCTGGACCTGACCATTGCCATGCTGGTGCGCTGCGGAGACCCGGCCACGTCTTTGCCGCTGGCGAAGCAGGCATGGGACAATCTGGCCGATATCGTAACCACCGCGCAGCAAAGCGGTGAGGCGCTGAATGCAGCGATGGCCAACCAGGGCGATGATCGTATGCAGGAAATTGCTGCTGTATCCGGCCTGCTCGATTTCTTCGCTGCACGCGGCATCAGCACCGACCAGGCGCTGCAGTGCCTCGCCGACACCGAAGCTCCACGCCAGATCGTGGAAAATTCCGCAACCCAGTCGGATGAGCTCGACGTTACCGGCACGCCGACATTCTTTCTCAATGGCCAGCGCCTCGACGGCACGAGCTGGTCAATCGTCGAAGCTGCGTTGCAGAACGCCGGCGCACGCTAAGACGGACGGGCAAGGAAGGCGTCGATGCAGATCAGGAAGCTCAAACTATCGGGTTTCAAGAGCTTCGTTGAGCCTGCCGAGTTGCGTATCGAGCCGGGGCTGACGGGCGTTGTCGGCCCCAATGGATGCGGCAAGTCCAACCTGCTCGAAGCTATCCGCTGGGTAATGGGCGAGAATTCTCCCAAATCCATGCGTTCGGGCGGGATGGAGGATGTGATCTTCGCGGGCACCGCCGCCCGACCGCCGCGCGATTTTGCCGAGGTTGTGCTTCACGCCGCTGACTCTGAGGGCGAAGAGCTCAACGTCACCCGCCGGATAGAGCGCGGCGCGGGCAGCGCCTATCGCGTGAATGGCAATGATGTGCGCGCCAAGGACGTGGCACTGGTCTTTGCCGATGCTGCCACCGGCGCGCATTCACCGGCGCTCGTCAGTCAAGGCAAGATCGCGCAGGTAATTGCCGCCAAACCTGCAGAACGCCGTATGATGCTGGAAGAAGCAGCCGGTATCGCCGGTCTCCACGTCCGCCGTCGCGATGCCGAGAACAAGCTGCGCCAGACCGAACGCAATCTCGCGCGGCTGGAAGATTTGATGGCCGGGCTCGACAGCCAGATTGCCACGCTGCGCAGGCAGGCCCGGCAGGCGGAGCGCTACAAGGAGCTGACCGACAAAATCCAGGTGGCGGAGGCACGCTTGCTTTTTGCCCGCTGGCGCGACGCCGCAGCGGCTGCCGATGCCGCGCGCGAGCAGGCCAAACAGGCCGACGCCAGAGTTTCCTCCGCACAGGAGGCGGCCAAGGCAGCGCAAAAGGCGCAGCGTGAACTGGCAGAGAAGCTCTCTGAGTTGCGCGACGAACTGGCCGATCGGCGCGACGATGCCAGTGCCCACGGCCACCGAATGGCCGCCTTGGCCAGCCAACTCGAAGCGGCGCAGCAGCGGCTAGCCGATCTCGATCGACAAAAGGCCCAACTCAAAGAAGACAAATTCGAAGCCGACCGAATGACGCGTGATGCCGCGCAGGCAATGAAGGACCTTGATGCTGCGCTTGCTGCAAGCACAAAGGCTCTGGAGGAAGATGAAGCGAAGCGCCCGGCCCTCCTTGCCAAGTCCGAAGACGCCGAACGTGCCGGGCGTGCGGCCGAGCTTGCTCTTGCTAAGGCCACCGCCGATCATGCCGGCGTCGAGGCTGAATGGCGTGTAGCCGAAGCCGAGGTGGCGCAGGCGAAATCTCGCCTCGAACGCCTCGCCAATGAGGAACGCCGCCTGGTGGACCAACGCGCCAGCCTGACCAACGAAGGCGATCCCGACAAGGCAGTTCAGGAAGCGAGGACCGCTGCTGAAGAGGCCGGGTCGCGCCGCGAAACCCTGCGCAATCAACTCGAAGCCAGTCGCGCACGCAAGGACGAACTTTCCACCGCGCGCGACGAGGCAGCCAGCGCCCTTTCTTCGGCCCGTGCAGAACTGGCTGGCGTAGAACGCGAATTCACCGCCCTCCAGCGCGACCGCGAGGCGCGCGCCAAACAGGCGAAAAACCGGGGCGGCCTGCCTACGGCGCTGGACAAGCTGTCTGCCGAAAAGGGCTATGAGCGTGCGCTCGCCGCAGTGCTGGGCCGCGATGGCAAGAGCCCGCTCGGCACGCCCGAAGCAGGTGCCGATGGGCGGTATTGGACGGGCGCGAATGCCCCGAGCAAAGTGGCCGACAGCCTCGCCGACCATGTCACCCGATGCCCGGACGAGCTCGCCGCCCGCCTCGCGCTGGTTCACGTCGCCGATAGCGATGATGGCAGGACGCTCGGACCCGGCGAATGGCTCGTCACCAAGGACGGTTTCCTGCGCCGGTGGGATGGATTTATCGCGCGCGGAGAAGGAGCAGCTGAGGCCGCGCGGCTCGAAGCAGACAACCGCTTTGCCGAACTGGAGGCCCAGCTTCCCACGCTGCGCGATGCGGTATCGACAGCGCAAGCCCAACACGACCGTATCAGCGCCGAGGCAGCCGAACTCCAGCGCGGCCTAATTTCCGCCGAACGCGAAGTGAACGAAGCTGCGGAGGAGGAGCGACAGGCCTTGCGCGCTCTCGATCAGGCCGAGGCGCGACGCGAACGCCTTGCTACGCGGCTTTCCGAGCTGGACGAAAGCGACATGGATCTTGCCGAACAGCGCAAGCTGGCCGAAGCCGAGGTCAAGGCAGCGGAAGACAAGCGCACCGCCCTGCCCGATCCCGAGAGCGGGCGCGCCGCGCTCGATGCCGAGAGAACCAAGAACGAGGCGGCGCGTGATGCAGTGCAGGCCGCCATGGCTACGCTTGCCGCGCATGACCAGGCTCTCGCCGTAGCGCGCGAACGTGTTGCCGCGCAAAAGTCTGACAAGGCCAATTGGGAAGCGCGCGCGGGTGAAGCTGCGCAACGCCTGGCCGGAATGTCCGCGCGTTTCGAGGAGATCGCGCAGGAGCGCGCGGTCACCGCCGCAAAACCAGAAGGGCTGATGCGAGAGATCGAAGGCGGTGAACAGGTGCGCGAACGTTTGGCCGCCGAACTATCCAAGGCCGAAGCTGCTGTGGCTGCTGCCACCGAGGAGATGCGTGAAGCCGAGAGCGCGCTGAATGCGGCAAATGAAGCGCTCTCCTCTGCGCGCGAGAACCGGGCTACCCTGGCTACACGGGCAGAAAACGAGGAATCACGACGCGAGGAAATGGCGCGCATTTCCGGCGAGCGTTTTCAGGCTCCGCCTACCTTGCTTTCGGGCAAGTTCGGTTTTGACGATGCGCAGGTAAAGGACTCTTCCGCCGAAAGCGAAGAGATGGACAGGCTGGTTGCCAGCCGCGAACGGATTGGACCCGTGAACCTCGTCGCCGCCGAAGAATTAGCGCGGATCGAGGAGGAACATGGATCCAATGCCGCCGAGCAGGAAGAACTGGTCGAAGCGGTCAACCGCCTGCGCGGATCTATCGGCAACCTCAACCGCGAAGGTCGCGAGCGTTTGCGCGCTGCCTTTGAAGCAGTGAACGAACACTTCAAGGTGCTGTTTGCGCGCCTGTTCGAAGGAGGCAATGCGCATTTGGCGCTGGTCGATAGCGATGATCCGCTTGAAGCCGGCCTCGAAATCTACGCACAGCCACCAGGCAAGCGCCTGCAAAGCTTGAGCCTTCTATCAGGGGGTGAACAGGCGTTAACCGCAACAGCACTTATTTTTGCGTTGTTCTTAACCAATCCGGCACCTATCTGCGTGCTGGACGAGGTCGATGCGCCGCTCGACGATGCCAATATCGACCGCTTCTGCGATCTACTCGATTCCATGGTGCACGAGACCAATACGCGCTACCTCATCGTCACGCATAATGCCGTGACCATGAGCCGCATGCACCGCCTGTTCGGCGTGACAATGGTCGAAAAGGGCGTATCGCGCCTCGTCAGCGTTGACCTGGGCGAAGCCGAGGCCATGGCGGCCGAATAGTCTCAAGCCTACCAAGGGGCCAGGATCGCACAAAAAAACCCCCGCCAAAGCGGGGGTCTTAGGGGGGAGCCGAAGTGCAGACGCAGTTCGGCTTCGGGTCGCATTGGTATCACTAGCAACCAAGTGTTACCGATTTATGAACCATGCTCACGATGGGAAACCGTTGCGGGAGACCCGGTGACTTATGCTTTCCTTGTTAACTGCATCCCGCAACTCTGAATCTTCAGACGAAATCACCTTAGATCCTTGTTTTAGGCGTAACTCCGTAGCGATAGGTTAAGCCCTGTCCGTAAGAAGACAGGAATCGATTTGCATCGCATCAGCCAGGAAGGGACCCAATGGCCCTTCCAGGCGAATTCGTAGCAAGTCATTCCATTCAAGAATAAAGTTGGGCGCACAACGTTAACTCAAGGTCTTGAGGCAGGAGCCCCATGTCGCGCGCCCACCATCCGCACTTTGATCGCTCATTTCCTGAGCCCAAGCTGCTCGTGGATGAGCTTCGCATCCATGACACGCGCTGGATTACCGCGACCGTCGCACTTCTGGCGATCGTCGTATTTGCGATCTCCGGAAGCCAGATCATGCCGGCGGTTTTATCTGCCAGCCCAACCTATTCCGAGCCGACAAGTGCCGAAATATCCGCATTCCTGCTGAACATCGCCTTGGTGGTCTTTGCATGGAAACGATCCAACGAGCTAGTCTCCAGCTTTGATGAATTGGATGCCTGGGAAAGCCGGGCCATCAATCTTGCCTATCAGGATGAGATGACCGGCCTCAGTAACCGCCGATATCTCACCGAATCGTTCGAAGTCCTGCGAACGTCAAAGAACTCCTTGCCGATCCTGCTCCTGATCGACCTTGATCGTTTCAAGCAGGTCAACGATTTGTTCGGCCACAAGGCAGGCGATCAGGTTCTTGCTGTCACCGCAAAAACGCTGCGACACCTGTGCCCGGAAGAAAGCATTTGCTGTCGACTTGGAGGCGACGAATTTGCCATTCTTCTCTATGATGAGGATGCGAACATGTCGTTTGCGAAGAATCTGGCAGAGCAAATCGTCAAGCAACTTGAAACGCCAGTCAGGCTCGAAGGCGGCGAAGTCCAGATCGGTGCGTCGATCGGGATTTGCGGTGTCAAAGCCGGAGGAAGAAAGCTCGATGCACTCCTGAGCAATGCGGATATCGCCATGTACGCAGCCAAGAAGCGAGGCGGCAACTGTTATGTCGAGGCCGACCATGACATGGTTGCGGCCAGGCGTAGAAGGAACTTGCTGGAAACCGAGATTCGCGAAGGACTGGCAAAAAGGGAATTCCACCCATTCTTCCAGCCCATTGTTGAGCTGTCATCAGGAAAGCTGACGGGCTTCGAAGTTCTCGCCCGTTGGAAACATCCCGATCGCGGCGTACTGGAACCTTCTGCCTTTCTTGATGTGGCAGTCATCTGCGGTTTGGTCACCGAAATATCCTTTTCGGTCATGGAGCATGCTCTCAAGCAGGCCAAAGCATGGCCGGATCACATCAGGATCGGGATCAACGTCGCGCAAGACCAATTTGAGGATACGCTCTTCGTCCAACGGGTGAAGGAAATGCTTGCCTTTTACGACTTCCCAGCCTGTCGGCTTGACCTGGAAATTCCCGAAATATGCCTGATTTCGAATCATGCCCGGTCCATGGCCAAGATCCAGAGACTCAAGAGATTGGGCATCGGGATCGTGGTGGACGATTTTGGCACGCGATACGTTTCGATGATGGACAATGACAGCCTCCCATTCGACCGGATCAAAATCGGCAACAAGTTGGTGGAAGCGCTTGATGAGGACCAGGCAACGGGTGCTTTGGTCCAGGCTGTTGCCACGCTTGGACAGGGACTGGACATCCCCATTTCAGCAGCAGGTGTGGAGACCAGCTCCATGCACCTCACGCTCGAAAGCATGGGCTGTGACAATGCGCAGGGCTGGCTTTTCGGCAAGGCTCTTTCGCAAGAGGAAGTCGAATTGCGTTTGAACATCTCAAACGACGCAACGACTCCTGCCTGACCGCGGTCAGTCGAGAACCGCTCTCGGTCCCGGACCTGCCGCACCCATCTTGTCATTCGGATTGTAGAGCTGGCATTTCTGCAGGCTGAGGCAGCCGCAACCGATGCAACCATCCAGCTTGGCACGTGTGCGGGTGAGCAAGGTAATCCTTGTGTCGATCTGGTCACGCATGCGGCGGCTGATCTTCTGCCAATCGCGCGGTGACGGCGTGCGGCCTTCGGGCAGAGTCGCCAGCTCTTCCTCGATTTCAGACAGGGCAAGGCCGAGCCTTTGCGCGATCAGGATGAAGCTGACCCGGCGGATATCGCTGCGCAGGAATCGCCGCTGGTTGCCGCTGGTCCGCAGGCTCTGCAGAAGGCCCTTCTCTTCATAAAAGCGGATCGCGGAGACTGCCACGCCAGTGCGCTTAGCCAGTTGGCCGATGGTGATGAATGTCTGTGCCGTCATGCCCCCAAGTCCCGAATCTTTTCCACAAAGGCTTGACCTCAACTTAGCTTGAGGTTGCAGAATATGTAAACCCTGATTCGTAGAGCGGCCTTTCCAACTACGATTTCAGGCTTGGAATCAATTATTTGGAACGGAAATATAGCATATGCCCAAAGGACGCATCGAACATGTCAATCTGACGGTCACCGACATCGAACGCTCGGCCGCTTTCTTCGAAAAACTGCTGGGATGGCACCAGCGCTGGCGCGGAGAGGCGATGAACGGTGGCGAAACCATCCATGTTGGGGAGGAAGACACCTACCTCGCGCTCTACACTGACAGGAAAGATCATGCGGGCCAGAAGAAGGGTCGCCCGCTGAATCATGTCGGTTTGCTCGTCGATAATCTGGACGCTGCGGAACGCGTGGTAATCGATCACGGCTTCGAACCCTGGGGACACGATGATTACGAGCCCGGCCGCCGCTTCTACTTCTTCGACTGGGACGGGATCGAGTTCGAGGTG
>CAJXLD010000139.1 GCA_913055595.1 uncultured Altererythrobacter sp. | reverse complement strand
AATGTTTAGTCCCGGCCATGATCGTGTCGCCTGCGGCAAGGTCATAGCCCTGGAAACCGAGCACCTGGGCTGCGGCCATGCGGCTGCCGAGATAGGCATCCTCGCCAGCCCCTTCGACGATGCGGCCCCAGCGCGGATCACGGGCAATGTCCACCATCGGGGCAAAGGTCCAGTGCAGGCCCGATGCGCTCGCTTCGCGCGCGGCGACGCGCGCATGCAATTGCGCCACATCTTCGTCCCAGCTTGCTGCCATGGCCAGCGGCACTGGGAAGATGGTGCGATAGCCGTGCACCACATCCATGGAGAAGAGCAGCGGGATGCCCAGTCGGCTTTCCTCCACCGCCACACGCTGCAATTCGCGCAGTTCGGCGGCGCCCGCGACGTGCAGGTAGGACCCCACCTCGCCGCGCCGCACACGATCGAGTTCCTCCGGCCCCAGCCGCGAATTGAGCGCCTTGGAGCGACCGCCCATACGCTGCACCAATTGGCCGATCTTTTCTTCCAGCGTCATCCGCGAGAGAAGTGCCTCGATTTCGACGTCCTGATCCGGTTGCGCGAAAGCGGGCCGCGCAGCGGCGAGCGCAAGACAGCAAACCATCATCGCAGCCATTAGCCAGAACCAGCGCAGATGGAATCGATCCGTGACAGTCATACCTACTCCTCCACAAGGCATTGTCATTTTGCCTTTGACATTGGCAGCAAGAGCTAGAATGTTAGCGCTCACATAGCAAGAATCTCCGCCGATATTGCGGAGCAGGAGAGGAATAATGTTTCGGTCTGAATGGGCGATTACAGCTGGCGTCGGCGCACTGTTTTTGGCTGCTTGCACACAAAATGCGGATAATGGCGAGCCGGGCGTTGCGCGCCCCGATATCTGGCCCGCCTATGACTACCCCGTCGAAATTGCCGAGGCGGACGAAGCGCGCATCGCCGATATCCTCGCCCAAATGACGCTGGAAGAAAAGATCGGCCAGCTGGTTCAGGCCGATATCTGCTGCGTCACGCCCGACGAGGTGCGCGAATACAATCTCGGTTCTGTCCTCAATGGCGGCAATTCCGGCCCCTACGGCAACGACCTTGCCCCGGCGAGCGATTGGCTGAAACTGGCCGACGAGTTCTGGGAGGCATCCACCGACACGAGCGACGGCGGCGTGGGCATTCCTGCAGTCTGGGGCACCGATGCGGTGCACGGCCATTCCAACATCATCGGCGCGACAATCTTCCCGCACAATATCGGCCTTGGTGCCATGCGCGATGTCGACGTGATCGAACGGATCGGCGTCGCCACGGCAAAGGAAATCCGCGTGACAGGACAGGAATGGACCTTCGCCCCGACCGTGGCCGTGCCGCAGGATTTCCGCTGGGGCCGTGCCTATGAAGGCTATTCCTCCGACCCCGAGCTGGTCTCCTCCTATGTCGGCGCCATGGTGCGCGGGCTTCAGGGCGGGCCCGACAATCATGACCTGTTGTCCGGCCCCTATGTCATCGCTTCGACCAAGCACTTCCTTGCCGATGGTGGCACGGATAACGGCACCGACCAGGGTGATAGCTCGGTCAGCGAAGAGGAACTGCGCGACATCCACGGCGCGCCTTACGGCCCTGCCATTGCCGAAGGGGTCTCTACCGTCATGGCCAGCTTCTCCAGCTGGCAGGGCGTGAAGATGACCGGGAATGAAAGCCTGCTGACCGGCGTGCTGAAAGAGCAAATGGATTTCGGCGGCTTCACCGTGTCGGACTGGAACGCGCATGGGCAAGTCGCCGGCTGTACAAACGAGAGCTGCCCGCAGGCGCTGATGGCCGGGATCGACATGTATATGGCACCCGACACGTGGCGCGCGATCTATGACGATTTGCTCGCCCGCGCGCAGGCCGGCGAAATTCCGATGGAGCGGATCGACGATGCGGTGGCGCGTATCCTGCGCGTCAAGCTGCGGCTTGGCCTGCTCGATGCCCCGCGTCCTTCCGAACGCCTGCTGTCGGGCGATTACGACGTTTTGGGTGCACCAGAACATCGTGAATTGGCGCGCGAGGCGGTGCGAAAATCGCTTGTCCTGCTGCGCAACGATGGCGTACTGCCACTCGCGCCCGGCGGTCGCCTGCTGGTGGCCGGCGATGGCGCGGACGATATTGCGCGCCAGTCGGGCGGCTGGACGATCACTTGGCAGGGGACGGGCCTCACAAAGAGCCAGTTCCCCGGTGCCACCTCGATCTGGGAGGGCCTGCGCGATGCCGTGCGCGCGGGCGGCGGCAGCGCCGAACTTTCGCCCGATGGCAGCTTCACGCAGCGTCCCGACGCGGCGGTGGTCGTGTTCGGGGAGCAGCCCTATGCCGAATTCCAGGGCGATCGCGACACGCTCGCGCTCGATAGCGACCTGACCGGGCCTTACGCGACCATGCAATCGTTGCAGGAGCAGGGCATACCGGTAGTTGCCGTGATGATCACCGGACGTCCGCTCTATGTGAACGAGGCGCTCAACGCTTCTGATGCCTTCGTGGTGGCATGGCTGCCAGGCACCGAAGGCCAGGGCATTGCAGATGTGCTGGTTGGCAATGCCGATGGCGGCACGCGTCACGATTTCACCGGCAAGCTGCCTGCAAGCTGGCCGATGACGCCCGATGTGGCAGACGGGACGCTGTTCGATTTCGGCTATGGTCTGACTTACGCCACTGCCGCTTCCGAATGGGAAGATCTCCCGATCGTCGATACCGCCGACGCCGCTGACACCCGCTTATGGTTTGCCGAAGGCGTGCCCGCTGCTGCATGGTCGCTGCATATCGCCGATCCCAGCCAGCAGGGCAGCCAGACGCGCATCACTACCGTCCCTGCCGAGGCACTCGACGGCCGCGCGCAGATTACCGCAGTCAACTATGTGGTGCAGGAAGGCGCGCGGCGCTTCGATATCGCATCGGGTGAAGCGGCAATATCTGTCAGCAGCTTCGAGCCGGTCGACATCACGCGCGAGACAAATGCCGATATCATGCTGCTCTTCACCGTGAAGGTGGACGAGGCGCCAGAATGGGCGGGAATCGCCATGCGCAGCGGCATGAACGACATGCAGGTGAGCACGGTTCAGCTGCCCGCAAATGGCGAGTTCACCCGCTATGGCCTTGCGCTCAAGTGCCTGCGCGACAAGGGCGTGGACATGGCCAATGTCGGTGCACCCTTCATCCTCGCAACCGAAGGTGGCGGCGATCTTGCGCTGGCCGAAGTGCGCCTCGGCATGGATGCTGAGGTGGTGCTGCCTTGCAGCTGAGGCGTGCAGCACTCCTGATCGCCATCGCACTGGCTGCTTGCCGAGCGGAATCAGCCGATCCCTTGCTGGTCGAGGTTCCCGCCGGGCTGGTTCGCGGGGTGGAACAGGGAGGCGATCTGGTGTTCCGCGGCATTCCCTATGCAGCTCCGCCGCTGGGAGCCCTGCGCTGGAGGCCTCCGCAGTCGGCCGAGCCTTGGGATGGCGAACGCGACGTCACGCAGAACGCTCCCGCCTGCCCGCAGTTGAGTGAAGGCTGGAACCAAGCACAAGCCGATTTCTGGGACGAGGATTGCCTGACGCTCGACATCCGCACGCCTTCGCGCGACGGCAAATTGCCGGTGATGGTGTGGATCCACGGCGGCTCCAACCGAGCGGGCAGTTCGGGCGGGCCGGCCGACAGCAATATGACCGCGCAGGGCGTGGTCCATGTCGCCATCCAGTACCGCCTCGGCCTGCTGGGCTTCCTCTCGCACCCTGAATTGAGCGCCGAGGGCGATGGCGCCAGCGGCAATTACGCGCTGATGGACCAGATCTTCGCGCTTCAATGGGTGCGTGACAATATCCACCTATTCGGCGGCGATCCTGAGAATGTCACGATCTATGGCGAGAGCGCCGGTTCGCAGGATACGTCGCTTCTGCTGGCGGCACCGGCCGCGCAGGGCCTATTCCACAAGGCAATCCTGCAAAGCGGCACATGGGGCTTCGGAATGCCCTTCCGTAGCCTTGAGGATGCAGAGCAGCTGGGCGCAGGCTTGGGCCCGGTAGCCGATCTGCGCGAGCTGACGGCGGACGCCATCCTCGAACGACAGAGCACTTATCTCGAGGATCCCGCCACTCTGTTCCTGCGCACGACTATAGACGGCAAGGTCCTGCCCGATACGCCCGACCAACTGGTGGCGAACAATGCGCCGCGCCCGGTGATCATCGGCACGGACAAGGTCGAATTCGGTCCTGGTGGCGACGATATGGACCTTCTCGCCCACGCCGAAAACTGGTTCCCGGGCCGTGGCGCGGAGGCACTTGCCGCCTATCGCGCAGAGCAGGCCGATCCGCGCCGCGGCCACATCGCCATGCGTATCCAGAGCGATGGGGAATTCCACTGCCCGGCGGACCGCACTGCAAATCTACTGGCAGAGCTCGACTGGCCCGTCTGGCGCTATGAATTCGATATTGGCGAGGATGGCGGCCTGACCCGCCACGCCTACGAAATCGGATTTATCTTCGACCGGGTGGAAATCGGCTCAGGCGCGCATATGCAGGATTACTGGGCGGCGCTGGCGATCACCGGCGATCCCAATGGCGCGACCGACATCGCCACCGATCGCCCGCATTGGGAGCGCTGGGACCCCGCCACCCCGCGCCAGATGCGCTTCACCGCAGAGGAAACGGCGATGGAAGCGGGCAAACCACGCGCCCGCTTCTGCGCCTATTCGAACAGCTTCTGACCCGCGATCAATGCGCTGGCACGCCTTCCGGCCAGCGCAAAGAAGCCTCCTTAATGGAAGGCTTCAACCTCGCTCCTACGTATCGGCGATACCTTGCCGGCCTTGATGGCAAAAACGCACAACAGAGCGTAGCAGGCCGCAGGAAGCAGCAACGCCATGACCAGGCCGATATTGTCGGACAGCAGGCCCACCAGCGGCGGAAGCGCAGCCCCTCCGACGATGGAAGTGCACAGGAAGCCCGATGTCGCCTGTTCGCTCGCCGTCGAGCGCTCCAGCGTGAGCGTGAAGATCACCGGGAACATGATCGAATTGAACAGGCCGATGCTGAGCGCGACATAGCCGGCGCTGATACCGCCTACAGAAACGACATAGAGAACCATGGCGCAGGCTATGGCGGTAAAGATCGCCAGAAGCTTCGCGGCGTCGAACTTCGCCAGCAGCAACGAACCGATCGCGCGGCCGACCATCGCCCCGCCCCAGTAGAACGAAACCGCCTTGCCCGCTTCTTCCAGCGTGACGCCCCAGATCGCATCGTCATTGAGGAACAGCGCCATCTGTGTGCCAATGGCGACTTCTGCTCCCACATAGAGGAAGATCGCGGCGCCACCGAGCAGGCACCACTTGCTTGAGACCGCATCGGCAATCATCGCGCCTATGCCCTTGGCAGGAGGCGCTTCCGGAGCTGCAGCAGCCACCGTCTTGCGACTGAGGAAGAAGAAGACGAGCAGAAGGATCAGAAGCCCACAAATCCAGAAATAGGCCCGGTCGATGCCCAGCAGCGCGTTCTGCCGCACGGCATCGGTCACTACCGTGCCTTCCTTTACTTCCAGTCCCTCGAGAAACAGCACGGCCCCCAGGTACGGCCCGATGAAGGTGCCGAAGCTGTTGAAGGTTTGCGCCAAAGTGAGGCGGAAATGGCTGAACCTGGGATCGCCCAGCGCGGCCGCCAGCGGATTGGCCGCCACCTGCAATATGGTAATGCCGCTCGCCAACACGAACAGCCCGAGCAGCACCAACGAATAGTTGGCAATGTTGGCCGCCCCCAACATGATCAGGCAGGCAACGACCATGGTCGTCAGAGCGACCAATATTGCAGGCACCGCCTTCACGCGCGCGATCAGCACTGCGGCAGGGAAGGAGATCACCGCATAGGCGATGAAGAATGCCGATGCCGAAAGCTGCGCTTCGGTGTTGGAGAGCGTAAAGATGCCTTTCACCGCGGCAACCAGCGGATCGATCAGCGACGTGATAAAGCCCCAGGCAAAGAACAATGTGGTGACGGCGATGAACGCCGCCCGCACGGTGGCCCTGTTTTCCATGAATTGATCCTTCCAATAGCCCCGCGCGCTCCCTACGCGGGTGGCCTTGGCCGTTAATCCCCGCTCACTGCATAGGGCCCGACCACCAGCCCCGTAAAGAGGTCTGCGTGAATCGAGGCCAATGGTTCCACATTCACGTCACCCGCGATCACACGCCATGTGCTTTCCCCTTGATTGCGGGCAAAGAGGTCCGCGCTGCCGCCGTGCAATTCCACGGCCAGTTCAACACTTCCAGCCCCGGACAAAGGGGCGCGAGCGATGACTTCGCCGCGTGCGTCCTGTGTGGAATCGGTTCGCAATCGAGTGACAAGAGCGCGTCCGCCTGCCGCACCCTCGATCCCGAATGCAAGAAAGTGATCTTGGTTCATGAAGGCCAGCAATCCCGCGAAATCGCCTTGGGCTTCGGGCGCGAAGTCGAGCTTTGTTTCGATGCGTGCATCATGGTGGCGCAGGCGGCGGCCCGTAAAGGCGACGGAACCAAGACTTCCTGCTGGCTCGCTTCCCGCTGTAACCCACAATTCTTTGGTTTCGCGATCAAGACCGACCAGCTGGACATATTCGGGATTTCTCAGCCTGATCCATTCGGGAGAAAGCCGTTCTGCATCGAAATCTTCGCGCCATTCCGTCCAGTCGGTACCATCGAATTCCGGCAAATTGGGGCGCTCGACCAGCGGCGGCAGCGTCTCTCCGGGATCAAGGAAACGCGGCCAGCCATCCTCCCAGCGCAAGGGCAGGAGATAGGTCTCACGCCCCAGCAGCGTCGATTGCCCGGCGAAAGGCCGGGTAGCTAGGAAGGTGCCCCACCAGTTTCCGTCATCAAGCTGGACGATATCGGCATGGCCCGTTGCCTCGACACGGTCGGGGCGGTCCGGGTCCATGTTGCGCTGGGTCAGGATCGGATTGATGGGGCCCGGCTCGTAAGGGCCAGTTACCGATGCAGAGCGATAAATCGTCTGCGAATGCTGGTCTGCCGTGCCGCCTTCTGCTGCTAACAGGTAATACCAGTCTCCCACCTTGTAGATATGCGGTCCCTCGGCCCAGACGGGCTGTTCCGAGATATCCACTCCGCCATTCACCAGCAGCGTGCGCTCCCCCACCAGCGCCTTCGCTTCCGGATCGAAACGCTGCAGCCAAAGTGCACGGTGGCCGTCATACAGGGGATCGCCGGGAGGGGCATCATTATAGACGATCCAAGCGCTGCCATCCTCATCGAAGAACAGCGAGGGATCGATCCCGTCGAAAGGCAACCACACCGGATCGGACCACGGCCCGGCGGGGTCTTCTGATGTAATCACGAAATTGCTGCCGCAATCGACGCAGGTGTTGAGAATCCAGAAAGTGCCTTCATCATACGTGATCGCCGGAGCAAACAGCGCGCGATGTGTTCTGAGACCCGAAAAATCGACCATGCCGGGCCGGTCGATCGCATGCCCGA
>CAJXLD010000138.1 GCA_913055595.1 uncultured Altererythrobacter sp. | reverse complement strand
AGCAGCGTGAACTGGCCAAGGCCATCAAGCGCGCCCGCCACCTGGGCCTGCTGCCCTACATCGTGAAGTAAGAGGAGTAGGAATCATGGATATCATCCTCCTCGAACGTATCGAGAAGCTCGGCACAATCGGTGACGTCGTCTCCGTGCGTGATGGTTATGCTCGCAACTTCCTGCTGCCGCAGAAAAAGGCCCTGCGCGCCAACGAAGCCAACAAGAAGGTTTTCGAGGCAAACCGCGATCGCCTGGAGAAGGAAAACGCCGAGAAGCGTACCGCTGCAGAAGCACAGGGCAACAAGGTTGCCGGAGCAGAAATCGTGCTGATCCGTGCCGCCTCCAATACTGGCCAGCTCTATGGCTCGGTCAATGTCCGAGACGTTGCCGCTTCACTGGTCGAACAGGGCCACGAGATCGACAAGAAGCAGGTCATCATGGGGGCGCCGATCAAGACGATCGGCATGTTCGACGTGACCATCGCCCTGCACCCCGAAGTGCATGTCACCGTAAAGGCAAATGTTGCCCGTTCCGATGACGAGGCCGAACTTCAGAGCCAGGGTGTCGATGTGATCGCCCAGCTTAACGAGGAAGAGCGCAGCGAAGGCGGCGAAGGCTTTACCGAAGAGCTGGATCCCGATCGCGAATTGGGTGACCTGCCCTCTGCTGACGAAGGCGAAGCTGAAGATGTTGCTGCAGAGGAACCGCCGGTTACGGACGCTGATGAAGGCGAAAAAGACGCTTGAGCACAGTTTTGAGCTTCCCGCCTTCGCGGGGACTCAAATCGAAACAAGAAGGGCGCTGCTGGAAACGGCAGCGCCCTTTGTTTTTGCCTAATCGATTACAGCCAGCCCGTCCCCGCCTGGCCCGGTCCGCAGTCTGCGAAGGACCTCACCGCTGGCAAAATCGATTTCGGCAATCACATCGTCGGCAGTTTCGGCGGCATAGAGCCGTTCGCCATCAGGCGAAAAGACAAGCGTCACCTGTACAGAAGAATCGCTTCCGGACACTTCGATCGTGCGAACCACCTCATTGCTGGCGGTATCGATCACGCTGATGCTGCCGTCACCAAAATTCGAAGTCGCAACGAACGCGCCGTCCGGATGTGGTGCTATCCGGATGGGTACATTGCCCACAGGAATTTCAACCTGCCTTTGCAAGCTTGTCGCATCGAGCCGGTAGACAAGGTTGTCGGTGTTGGAGCCTATCCAAAGCACTTCTCCGTCAGGAGAGAGCGCAAGAGCTTCGGTTTGTTCGCCTAGCAACAATCGCGCAGACTCAACTCCCTGCTCAAGATCGTAGCGCACCACGCTTCCGCTCGGAATGATCGTGCCCCATGCGTGCGTGCCATCGGCATTCACAGCCACCATATGCGGGCCCTGCCCTCCATTGCCAATTTCTGCCAGATCCACATCGCTGCCAGTCTCAGAGAATCGCACGAGGAAAAGCGAGCCCCTGCCTTCGGCCCCCGCTACAATGCTGCCGTCAGCTCGCCAGACCGCGCTATGCACGCGCGCGCCATCGCCCAGCTCCACCGCGCGAATAAGCGACAAGTCCGAAGTGTCGTGAAGATTGACCGAACTTCCTGAATAGCAACCGACCAGCAATTCCCCACCATCAGGTGACACCGCGAGTTCGTGGGGGTTCTCGCAAGTGTCGACGCGGTGGGTCTCCTGCCCCGTCGACAGATCAATGCGAGAAAGACTGTCGCCGCGCTTGTTGGCTACGAACATCGTGCCAGTGCCTGGTCCTGCAGTACTGCTCGCGTTCTCGCCCAAAGCGGAACAACCCATAATCAAGGTTGGTAGTATGATGGCAGCAGCAATGCGCAATGTCTGATCCAATTTTTTGGTGCGACCCACGCGCAGATTGCTACCGACGTCGGATCAGATCAGCCAGAGCAGCTCGACGAGCCGTCCTCTCAGTCCGACAGGAAGCGAGCGATAGCCTGACCCAGTTCAGGCTTGGTTACGCAAGACATATGCGTGCCTGGGATTTCTCGATAACGGCCATCGGGAAGCGCCATCGTCAGGTCTTGCGGAGATCCGTTGTCCCGATCTCTGTCGCCACAGATCACTGCAGTGCGCATGGTGATGCGCGACAAATCCTGCCGTTCGACATCATCGACAGCTTGCAGGAGAAGGCGTGCTGCGGCGCGATCGACTTTCATAGTTTTCATGAATGACACCGCCAGATAGGCCGGGTCGCCTTGCTTGACTGCGTCGAAACGGTCGATCGCATCGATGAAGAACGCGGCGCGTCTGGCCCATCCTGACAGGCCTTCCAGGCCCATACCGCAAAGGACCAAGCGCCGCGGGGCCATCCCGGCCAAGACGCAACTTACGGCAGTACGTGCTCCCAATGAAAAACCGACAAGGTCGTAATCTTCAAGGCCCAGCGCCTCAACCACGGCTTTAACGTCACGCACCAGCACATCGTGCGGATAGGCAGCAGGGTCATGGGGAGCCGCACTCTCACCATGCGCTCGCAGATCGGGCATAATCGCCTCAAATCCGGAATCGACCAATGTTTGCGCATGGCCGAAATTGATCCAGTTCATCCAGGCGCTGGAGAATAGTCCGTGCAAGAGCAGGACCGGCCTGCCTCCACCTGCCCTCGAAACTTCGCGGTGGACGGCAAGCTTTGTCCCATCAAAGCTGGCGATCATCTCCATGCCAGTACCGGATCATCCCTTCTGCAAATGCTTGCGGCCCAGTAGCTCCGCAATCTGCACGGCGTTGAGCGCCGCGCCCTTGCGGAGATTGTCCGACACACACCAAAGCACGATGCCGTTATCAACCGTCGGGTCTTCGCGCACGCGGCTGACATAGGTGGCATAATCGCCCGCACATTCGACGGGGGTAACGTAACCGCCATCCTCGCGCTTATCGACCAGCATGATCCCGGGCGCCTCGCGCAGCAAGTCCTGCGCCTGTTCAGCGCTCAGCTCGTTCTCGAATTCGAGACTGATCGATTCAGAATGGCCAACGAAAACCGGCACACGCACGCAAGTCGCCTGCACTTTCACCTTCGGATCGAGGATCTTCTTGGTCTCGACGACCATCTTCCACTCTTCCTTGGTCGAGCCGTCATCCATGAACACATCGATATGCGGGATCACGTTGAAGGCGATCTGCTTGGTGAAGGTTGAGGGTTCCACCGGATCGCCTACAAAAATCGCGCGGCTCTGTTCGAACAGCTCATCCATACCCGATTTGCCTGCGCCCGAAACCGACTGATAGGTCGAGACAACACAACGCTTGATCTTGGCAGCATCATGCAGCGGCTTGAGCGCCACCACCATCTGCGCGGTGGAGCAGTTGGGGTTGGCGATGATGTTCTTCTTCGTATAGCCATCGATCGCGTCGGGGTTCACCTCGGGCACGACCAGCGGCACATCGGGGTCCATGCGGTAGAGCGAGCTGTTGTCGATCACCACGCAACCGGCTGCCGCGGCCTTGGGCGCATATTCCTTGGTCGGGCCGCTGCCACAGGCGAACAGGGCAATGTCCCAGCCCGCAAAGTCGAAATGTTCGATGTTCTTGCATTTGAGCATCTTGCCGGTGTCTCCCAGCTCGATCTCCGTGCCCTGGCTGCGCGGAGATGCGACGGCAGCCACCTCATCCATCGGGAATTCGCGCTCGGCGAGAATGGCAAGCATCTCGCGCCCGACATTCCCCGTCGCTCCGACCACTGCTACCCGGTAACCCATCAAATCTACTCCTGTTTATGCGAGGCTCAGATAGCGCCCGCGTGATGTGCTGCAAGCACAATTGCTGCAAGTATTGCTCCCACCATCCCAAGCCCCGCTACCGAGCGGCCTTCCGGCACCAGTCGCAGGCACAGCCAGTTGACCAGGGCGAAGACGCCAAGGAAGACGAAACTGGCCGATTGGACGAGGTTTTCGAGCCCACCGAACAGTGCCAGCGCCCCAGCAACGAGGCTGATAATAATCACCCCGCCATAGGGCACGCCGCCATCGTCGACCTTTTCGAAGAGTTTAGGCAGGTCTCCCTTCAGCGCGACATCGCGCGACAGGCGGGCAGTGGAAAACAAGGTGGCATTGATTGCTGAAGCGGTGGAAAGACCCGCTGCGATGGTCACGGCGACAAAGCCGAATTCACCCAGCGCTTGCCTGCCCGCTTCCGCCAGCGCGACTTCGTGATCCGCCACAATCGTAGGAGCACCGACCAGCATGGCAGCGCCCAATGCAACGCCGACATAGACGAGGATCGTGCAAATGATGGCGAACGACACAGCCCCTTGAAGCACGTGCCGCGGGTTATCCATCGCCTCATAGTCGTAGGCGAGGAGTTGGAAGCCTTCGTAGCTCATGAATACGGCCGCAGCCCCTACCAGAGCACCCTTGATGCCGGGACTTGTGCTTTCGAGCACTAGCATGTCCGGTTCCCAATGGGCGATCCCTATCGCCGCTAGGATGGCCAGCACGCCCAGCTTGCCCCACACGGCGAATATCTCGAAACCCGCAGCCTCGCCGATGCCCTTGAGGTTGATGCCGGCGAGCACAAGGATTGCAGCCATGGCCGCAGCAGGAGCCAGCCACGGCGGCCCGCCCAGCGCATGCGCGAGATAGGCACCGAACGTATAGGCATAGACGGAGACCGTCAGCGTGTAGCCGAGGATCAGGGCCCAGGCGACAGGTGCGGCGAGCCGTTTATGCCCGGTCTCGTGCAGAAAGGTGTAGGCACCACCCTCGCGATCGAAATGAATGGTCAGCCGGGCATAGCTGAAGCCGGTCGCCAACGCGATCAGTCCGCCGAGCAGGAAACTCAGCCAGGCCCAGGACCCTGCATGCGAGATGACAACGCCCAGCGTGGCGAAGATGCCGCCGCCTATCATGCCCCCCACCGCCATGGCGAAGGCAGCATTGAAGCCCAGTTTTCCTTCAGCCATTGTTCTTACAACCTGTGGTGAATTTGTTCACGACATAGGAAAAGGGCGGCTCCGTCAGCACGGAACCGCCCCTTGTCAATATTCGCACTCTGCGATCTAGGCGATTACTGGCCGACGTTTTCGCGACGCTCTGCAATACGAGCGCGTTTGCCGGTGCGGCCGCGCAGGTAGTAGAGCTTCGCACGGCGTACAACGCCGCGACGAACCACGGTAATGCTGTCAATGTTCGGCGAATAGAGCGGGAATACGCGTTCCACGCCTTCGCCGAAGCTGATCTTGCGAACTGTGAAATTGCTGTTGATGCTGCGGTTGGAGCGCGCAATCACAACGCCTTCGAAATTCTGTACACGGGTACGCTGGCCTTCGACCACGCGCACGCCGACGCGCACGGTGTCACCGGCGCGGAAATCGGGGATGTCCTTCCCCTCGCTCAGGGAAGCAATGTTCTCAGCTTCCAGCTCTTGAATCAGACCCATGGTCTCAATCCTCATTATCACGCTGCGCATCAGAGGCAGGCTGGTCCCGAACGCCACTGTGACGTTCCCAAAGGTCCGGCCTGCGTAACCGTGTATCGTCTTCCGACTTCTGCTTTCGCCAAGCCGAAATCTTCGCATGATCCCCCGATCGCAGCACTTCAGGGATCGTGCGCCCTTCCCATTCAACAGGTCGGGTATATTGCGGATATTCGAGAAGCCCCTGTTCGAAGCTTTCTTCCATACCGCTTGAAGGCGCGCCCATTACGCCGGGAAGCAGCCGAATGCAAGCGTCTAATATGGCCAAAGCCGCCGGTTCGCCGCCCGAAAGCACGATATCGGCAAGCGATACCTCTTCCACTTGCTTTGCCTCGAAGATCCGCTCGTCGAATCCCTCGAAACGGCCGCACAGGATCGTCACGCCCGGACCTGCCGCCAACTCGCGAATCCGCGCCTGGGTGATCGGCTTGCCACGGGGCGTCATGGCGAGCACCGGACAGGTCGGCCGGTGGGAGCGCGCATGGTCGATCGCGGCACCCAGCACATCGGGTTTGAGCACCATGCCCGCTCCGCCACCTGCTGGAGTATCATCAACGGTGCGGTGCTTGTCGGTGGCGAAATCGCGGATCTGCACTGTGTCGAGGCTCCAAGTCCCCTCCTCCAGCGCCCGCCCGGCGAGCGAAACGCCAAGCGGTCCGGGAAACATCTCCGGATAGAGCGTGAAAACGGTGGCGGCGAAGGTCATTCTTCCCGCTTCTTCGATCCCATCGCGTGGCCCACCATGCCGAGGCCGAACCCGCACAACAGAGCCACAATGCCCCATACGATCAAGGCCCAGACCCAATAGGGCGCAGCTTCAGCCGTTTCACGCAGGGAATAGGCTAAAAACAGAAACACTACACCCGTTGGCAATGCAGCAAGTCCCGACGCCACAAATGGTCCTGACTCAGGCCGCCTGCTCGCCATGACAAGGCCCACCACCACGGGCAGGCCAAAGGCGAGCACGGCGTAGAGCAAGGGGATCAGCATGGGCGCGATTTCTCCGGCGGGGTTCGTGCAAGACCCCTAGACCATTATCGCACAAAGGAAAGGCTCACTTCTACGCTAACCGCCGATAAGGGGCGTGACGTCCTTGTCGCTTTCGATCGGAGTCGCATTGTCTTTCGCCTCTGCATGGCGTGTGAGCATCCAGGCGGCCGGAAGGCAAAGGATTGCAAGGATCACGGTCATGACCGTCAGCGCAAGAAGGCTCAGCGCGAATTCGCCCACTCCTTCCGCGTCCCCATCAAGCAGGAAGGCCGTAATGGCCACCGACATGGGCAAGAGCGCTGAAAAGCTCGCCGCCGTGAATATGCGGCGGCCGCGAGTCCAATCGGGTTTCAGCAGGTGCAGACCGAGTGCGCTGCTGGCAGAAAGTCCGCCAAGCAGGGCCAGCGCTCCGATTCCCGAAGCTATCCAGATTGCGAGTTCCATTCAGCCAACTCCCCGACATCGTCCCGTCAGGTGTATTAGCCTACTAACTCGCCTTACTCAAGCCTCGGAAAAGTCGGAGGAGACGACTAGGCGTTCATCATTCCATGAAGGAACAGCTTCAGTCCGCATGGGCACCATGAAGCGCTTGCCGTTGCGTCGCTCGATCTCGATCACGTCACCGGCACCGAAATTTTCGACAGCAACTACTGTGCCAAGCACCTCTCCGGAATCGGAGACGGCGGCAAGACCGATCAGGTCTGCATGGTAATATTCGCCCTCTTCCAATGCTGGAAGCGTGGAACGGGGAATGGTCAGGGCGGTTCCGCGCAGCTTTTCAGCAGCATTGCGATCAGCCACCTCATCGAAACGGGCGACGGCACCGCCCTTGTTGTCGTCGCGCAGCGACTTGAGCGTCAGCGCGCCGTCATTGAAGTGCTTGTGCTGTTTCAGCGAGGCAAGCCCCTCGCCGAACAGCTTCAGGCGGACTTGGCCCGTCACGCCATGCGCACCGGTAATGGCCGCGAGGGTGACTTGCTTTTCAGTCATGCAAAGCCCCTCCCGCCTGCGGAAGGGGTTTGGGGTGGGCCTGGCCGAGCGCGACATCGCATGCCGCGCCCCCCCCCCCCCCCCCCCCCCC
>CAJXLD010000137.1 GCA_913055595.1 uncultured Altererythrobacter sp. | reverse complement strand
GACATAATACCAAGATCTACATACATAGCGATTCGTCAAGAGAATTTGACATTTTGACGGAGGTTTTTGACATGGAAGAGATCACCCAATGGCGCGCCGCAATCATCACCCTTGGGTGGAGTCTCTTATGCGCTGTCGTGATAATCGGCGCGAGCCTGGCGAGCGAATACTGGGGGATGCCAGACGCGACCATGTGGATCATTGCGTTGTGGTGGACAGGTTTCAGCTTCGCGATTGTCCTTGGGGTCAGGGGGCGGAAATGAGTGAACATCCACGATACGGCCGCACCGGCCCCCTTGGCTGGCTGAATGTCCTCAAGTGGGAGGGCATGCGCAAAATCGACCGACAGAACGAAAAGCGCGTCAACGCCTTCGCTTTCCTGTGGGCATTATGCCTGATCGGAGCTGCGCTGCTCGTTGCGTGGCCGGGCCTGCCGAACTGGCTCGGTTGGGCGCTGGCGATCGTCCCGGCAATTTTCGGTGTCCTGACGATGCGCGCCTACCTGAAGCTTCTGCGCGAGATGGATGAGCTTCTTCGCCAGATGCAGTTCGAAGCCATGGCAGTCGGCTTCGGAACTGGATTGATCATCGGCAATATGCTGGTGATCATTGACGGCTTCCCGCGCGATTTCATTGCGCCAGCCATCGTGGCGCCCATGGCTATCGCCTATTCCATCCGCATCGTCCTCGGCGCGCGCCAACTGGCCCAACAGCCAGTGGAGGCCGAAGATGAATAACCGCCTCCGCGTGCTGCGCGCCGAACGCAGGATGTCGCAGGCGACGCTTGCCGAGCTGCTCGATGTCTCGCGCCAGACGGTCAATGCGATCGAATTGGGCAAGCACGATCCCAGCCTCCAGCTTGCCTTCAGGGTCAGCCAGGTCTTCAGCCTGCCGATCGAACAGATTTTCGATCCGGGTGCGGAGCAGGCGCGTGCTGCCGAATAACCTAACGCAATTCATGTACTTGCAATAAATTAGGTGATTAGCTAAATACAAAACAGGGACTGATCACGATCTGACAAACCGAGTGGCGACGCTGCAAGAAGCCCGGCCATTCTGTTCGAGGAGGAATGCCATGCGTAACCTTCTGAAAAGCTTGCTTGCCCTGTTCGCTGCCTCGGCGATACTGTCATCCATGCCTGCCCATGCTCAGGATAGCCCCGACCCGGTCGGCGAATGGACCGGCGTGCTGCAAACGCCGCGCGGCGAGGTGACGCTGGTGCTCCATGTCACGAAAACCGACGAGGGCACGCTTTCGGCACAGGTCGAAAATGTATTCCAAGCACCCGGACAGTTGAACGACATCGATGCCTTCACGGTCGAAGATGGACATCTGTCTTGGCGCATCAATCGCATCGGTGCTTCTTACGAAGGCGATTGGGTCGAAGCCGAAATGCAATGGCAGGGCACCTTCAACCAGGGCGCCGAGCTACCGCTGAACTTTTCTCGGGGCCTTCCGGCGCCGACATCCGTCGTCGAAGGACTGGACGGGACCTGGCGCGGCGCACTTCAGTCGAATGGGGCGACGCTGCGGCTGGTGCTGCACGTCACGACGGGTGAACGCGGCACGATCGCCACACTCGATTCACCCGACCAGCTCGCGCGCGGCCTGCCGATCGACAATCTCACACACGACGGTCCGCAAGTCAGCTTTGATTTTACGCGGGGCCAGCAGCGGTTCGAAGGTGTGCTCGCTGACGATGGCAGCGAACTCGTCGGGACATGGATTGCTCCCAATGGCAGGCGACCGTTCACGTTGGTCCGCGACGCCGAGGGCGTGACGGCACAAGCACCGAACCGCCCCCAAACTCCGCAGGAACCTTTCCCTTACACGGTGGAGGAGGTCGCGTTCGATAATCCCCATTTTGCTGACGTGAACCTTGCCGGCAGCCTGACCCTGCCCGAAGGCGAAGGCCCCTTCCCTGCAGCAGTGATGATAACTGGGTCGGGCGCACAGAACCGCGACGAGGAGCTGCTTGGCCACAAACCCTTTGCAGTCATCGCCGACTACCTGACGCGCCAAGGCATTGCGGTGCTGCGTTTTGACGATCGCGGGGTCGGCGGTTCAACCGGAAACTACGCGGCCGCCACGTCTGCCGACCTTGCTACCGATGCCAATGCAGCAGCACGTTACCTGATGGCCCGCACGGATATCGATCACGATGCCGTGGGCTTTATCGGCCACTCCGAAGGCGGGATGATTGCGCCCATAGCCATGGCCGACAATCCAGATATCGCCTTCTTCGTGGCGCTCGCGGGGCCCGGCACGATGCTAGACCAGCTCATGCTCTCGCAGCGCCGCCTGGTGGGATCGCAGATGGGCATGACAGAGGCGCAGATGGACCGCGCCGAACCGGTGATGGCGGCCCTGTTCGATGCTATTGGCGACGCGCCGTCCCGTGAAGAAGGGCTGGAGGCTGCGCGGGTCCTGCTGACGCCGGAGGCCATGGTGGCGATTGGCGCGCCCGCGCAGACGCCACCCGATGCGATCCTCGGCCAGATCGGATCGCCGTGGTTTTACTATTTCCTCAGCTACGATCCGGCGCCCAATCTCGCGCGTATCGGCGTGCCGATTCTCGCGCTCAATGGCTCGCTCGACCGACAGGTGCCGGCAGTAGACAATCTCGCCGCGATCGAAGCGGCGACTGCAGGCAATCCTGACGTCACGACCGTCGAGCTGGAAGGTCTCAACCATTTGTTCCAGACTGCGCAGACAGGCGCGGTGGGCGAATATGCCGATATCGAGGAGACCTTCTCCCCGATTGCACTCGAAATCTTGAGCAATTGGATCGCCGAGCGTTTCCTCTACCGCTAGGCGTCAGCCCGCACTCCCCCAGCGTTCGCAATGCGGATCTCCCAACACCGTATGGCGACGCAGGGCAGCGCGGGCGAGGCGCTCCACCTCCACCTTGCGACGTGCCGCGGCAAGCGGATGGCTGGGCGCCGGACGGATAATTTCCGCGTCATAGGCATCGGCCACGATCACGCCGCACATGTCGGGACGGAAATCCTCCCCTTCCAGGCAAGCGCGATCCAATTCTGGTGGAAGGCCCCAGAAGAAACGGTCGCAGAAATCGAGATAGTCGGGCCATTTCCCATCACCCATCAGATCGCCGCGTGCGGTCTTTATTTCCACGATGATGATATGGCCCTTGGGGTCGATCCCCATCAGGTCCGCCCGCCGGCTGTTGCGCAGCGGCATCTCGGACAGCACCCAGATATCGTTGCGGGCAAAGAGACGGGCAATGCCGCGCGCAACTTCGCGCGAGCGCAGCTCGCTCACTTCGTCGACGGCATGGCTAAGGGGCGAATCGTTCATGCCGTCAGACTGGAACGAAATGGGAACATCGTCAAGCGGGACATGCCGCTTGTCGCGGCTCCACGCTTTATGGCGCGCAGTCGTCTTCCTGCTCGGTCAGCAGGGCTATGACAGCCTTTCGCGCGGCGATAAATTCCCGCCAAAGGGCCTTTGCCGCCGGTCGGACATCCGCCCCGCTCGCATTGACGGCAAGCAATGTTGCCATTCCCGGCTGCATGATTGCGGCAAGATCATTTACGCTGCGCTCCACAAGCTCCCGCTTCCACTCAGGGCAGCTCTGCAGCAGAATCGTGAATTCGCGCATCTCGGGTGCGCTTTCCTCGCGCTGCTCGCCCGCAAAGGCGGCAACGACCTTGCCCGCGCCGCCAAGGGCCGACCAGCGCATGCTGGTGGTATCGGCATCCTGTAGCAAGGAGCCGGCTGGCACTTCGAAACTGTTGTGCATGGCATTCATGCCGCAAGCAGTAGCGCTCGGCTGCTTGCCAATTGGTTAGCGCTGCCGCGCCTAGTCCTCGTCCAGCACATCAAAGCCGAGATCGATATTTGCCCCGTCCTCGCCCGATTGCAGGCGATTGTTTTCCGCACAGACATATTCGCGCATGGGGAATTCGTTATCGAGGCGATAGGCGACCTTGGTCTGATATGGCTCGGAGAGCACCTCCGGATTGGTGATCGTATATTCGATCACCAGCTCCTCCGGTCCGGGCATGTAGATATGCTCATGCACATGGCTCGCCTCGGTATGCTTGATGCCCGCGGCGATATTGGTTTCCGGATGCAGGCCGACCGTGTCGACGACCAGCATGTCGCCTTCCCAGAAGCCAACCGAATTGCCGTTGAAGAACAGGTCGGGATCCTCCGGCAGCTCGCGCCCGTCGGTGTAGATGCGGCGGATCTGTTCATAAGCTTCGGTAATGATTGTCACACGGCCCGGAGAATAGAGGATCTCGATCGGATAGGGCTGTTGCATCACGCCGGGAATGCCGGGCGGCAGGCATTGCGCCTGTGCCTCCTGGTTTGGGCCGTTCTCGCGGATCGATTCCTGATAGGCGTCGAATGTCTCCTGCGCCGCCGGGGTGAGCTGCGGAGGGCGGGCGCGATCGGCGAACAGGCGGCCCCAATCGGGATACCAGATGCCGGTCCAGTCGGGCAGGTCGAGCACTTCGGCATAGGCGGTCGCGCGGTCCGGCGTAAATTCATCTCCCGTGCCGTCATCCTGCGCCAATGCGGGGGCCGCCAATGCAAATGCCGCCCCAATCGCAGAAATCTGCGCCAAACGTGCCGAAAACGTCATTCCATCTCTCTCCCGGAAGATCCTTCGCGACCTTCTATCGATCCTGTTGTGCTTGCCCATGCAATTGATGTCGCAATTCGTATCAAGTCAAGCGTGCGTCTTGATTCCTTCCCGATCTTGCTGGCAAAGGGACTGCGGATCGCTCAGGATGTGTTCAGCCATCCTGTTGCAGGAGAGAGAGCATGAAAGCCAAAACCCTTCGCCGCGCCGTTACTGGATGCGCCCTCGCTTTAGCCGGAGTCATGGCTTTGTCCATTCCCGGCTCCGCCCACCATTCCACCGCCATGTTCGCATGGGGTGAAGAAGAAGCGCTAACCAATATGACGGTCGAGCGCTGGGAATGGACCAATCCGCACACTTTCCTTTATGCACGCGATGCCGATGGCAATCGCTGGGCCTTCGAAGGGATGAGCCCCAATCATCTGGTGCGCTATGGCTGGTCACGCCGTTCGCTGCAGCCAGGCCAGGTGATCGATCTCACCTACTATCCGCTTCGCGATGATCGCAATGGCGGCTTTAACGTCACCGTGACCAAGCAGGACGGAACGCATCTCAACCAGTTCGGTGAAGGCGGTACGCAGCAGTAAGGGCGCAGGGTCGCACCCTTCCCCACAGATTACGCTTGGCGCGCCGCCAGCCTGTTGCTAGGCGGCAGCGCTGCTGCACCCGTAGCTCAGCTGGATAGAGCGCTGCCCTCCGAAGGCAGAGGTCACAGGTTCGAATCCTGTCGGGTGCGCCAAGGGCGGGGCCTCGCAAGGGGCCTCGCCCTTGGCGTATTCACGGAGACGAAACTCGTTCGGAGTCGAAGGCGCGCAAGCGCCGTAGACGTGCGTAGCGAAGCGGAGCACAATCCTGTCGAATGAAGTATACTGTCCGCGGAATTGCCCATTTCCTACAACCCCACCACCGCACAGTAACTCCCTCTCCACTCAAAACGGGGGCCATCCGGCGTATCGCAAACCCCATTACGGGGCGGGAGGTTTTTTCTCTTTAGACCGTGTTAAATGCCCACAATCCGCCCCCGCACCGCGCTGGTTAAGGCCTCAACCCCAGCCCTCATCGAGGAACCTGACCGCGCAGCTTGCGAGGAAGGCGGAGCCTTTGGGCAAAGTCTTTTCGTCCACCATCATGCGGTTGTTGTGGATGCCGCAGCAAGTGCGCCAGTCGGCGCCTTCCTCCGCCACGCCAAGGAAGAACATTGCGCCGGGCACTTTCTGCAGCACGTAGGAGAAATCTTCCGCCCCCATTAGCGCATGGGGAAGCTGGTGCCACTTCTCTTCGCCGCCCATTTCGAGCGCCACCGCCTTGCCCAGCGCAATCGCGCGGGCATCGTTGAGCGTGACGGGAAAGCCCTCGGTGATCACCACCTCGACGCTGCAGCCATGTGCTGCGGCAACGCCATTCGCCACCTCATGCATGGCAGAATGGACGGCATCGCGGCGTTCGGCAGAAAGCGTGCGGATCGTGCCGCTAAATCTGGCAGTGTCGGGGATGACATTATGCGCCGTCCCGGCATCGAGCTGGGTCGTGGTCACCACCGTTGCCTCGGCGGCGGAGAAGCGACGGGTGACCATGCTCTGGAAAGCGGCGATGATCTCTGCCGCGACCGGGATCGGATCGATTGCATCGTGTGGCAGCGAGGCGTGCCCGCCTTTGCCGCGCACGGTGATGTCGAACATGTCGGCAGCGGCCATCATCGCCCCTTCCTTGCCGGCGATGATACCATGCGCGGCATTGGGGATGATGTGCAGCGCGAAGGCGGCATCGGGCAGCGGATCGAGCAAACCATCCTCGATCATGTAGCGCGCACCGTGAAAGCCCTCTTCACCGGGCTGGAACATGAAATGCACCTCGCCCGCGATGTCGTCGCGCTTCTCGGCGAGGATCCGCGCCGCGCCCGCCAGCATGGCGGTATGCGTGTCGTGTCCGCAGGCATGCATGCGCCCGGGAATGGCGGAGGCGAAGGACAGGCCAGTCTCCTCGTTCATCGGCAACGCGTCCATGTCACCGCGCAGGAGAGCGGTTTTGCCCGGCTTGCCGCCTTTAAGCACGGCGACAGCGCCCGTGGCCGAAGTCCCCTCACGCCACGTCAACGGCAGGTCGGCCAGCTCGGTGCGAACCTTGGCCAACGTCAGCGGGGTTTCGAGGCCGAGCTCAGGTTCGGCATGGATGGCGCGACGCAGGGCGATGATGCGCGGTTCGATTGCGCGGGCGGAGGCAAGCAGGCTTTCTGTCAGCATGGCTCCGCTTCTATCGTGCCAAAAGCCTGTGCGCCAGCGCCACGAAGCGCTTGCCAGTTCTATCGCGGTACCTATCTTGGCTGGTGGAAACAGGGTATGCAGAGATACTGTTGCGCGAAATCATCATGCAGTGCGGCAGACTGTTGCGACTCCACGACAGTTTGTGGCGAAACGCATAATAGCCGTGGTAATTCGAAGGAGCGCGTGTTTAAGGCAATGGGCATGCACGGTGCCATTCATCTGTTCGACCATCTTCCGCAGGTCGATATGGCGGATCGTCCTGTTTCAGGACGGCCGATGGCACCTGCCCGCAGCGAACCTTTGGTCGGCCTTATCCGCAATCCGCGCAGCCACGGCAATGAGGGCGCGGACGACCCGCTGGGTGAAAGGCCCGGCGTGCTCGTGGCTACGCCGCGCAAACGAAGCGAATTGCAGGGCATCCTAGCGGATTTCGCCGCCCAAAACGTCGATTATATCGCGATCGATGGAGGTGACGGCACGGTACGCGATGTCATTACGCATGGAGCAAGTTATTTCGGAGAATGTTGGCCGGCCTTGATCCTCCTGCCCAGCGGCAAGACCAATGCGCTCGCGCATGACTTGGGCATCACCGCGGACTGGACGCTGGCCGATGCCCTGGCTTCTGCAAGGCGGGAATGCGCTGTAACGCGGCATCCGCTTGTTGTGGCGCAGCGCGATGACGAAAGCGCACAGGTTCGCGGATTTGTTCTGGGTGCGGGCGCGTTT
>CAJXLD010000136.1 GCA_913055595.1 uncultured Altererythrobacter sp. | reverse complement strand
TGAAGCGAGCGGGCTGGCGCAGGACAAAGCGGCAGAGGAGCTCCTGCTGTCCGATTTTCCGCCGCAGATGCGCAAGACTTATCGTAAGGCTTTGCTTGCCCATCGCCTGCGCCGCGAGATCGTCGGCACGGTGGTCGCCAATCGTATCGTCAACCGGATGGGCATGGTCCATCCCTTCGAACTTGCCGAAGAAGCAGGGGCCGGACTGGACCGGGTGGCCTGTGCCTTCGTCTCCGCCTGCTCCTTGCTGGAAATGGATGCGCTCTGGGAAGCTATCGAAAAGGCGCGAATCTCGGAAGAAGCCCGACTTATGCTGTTCGGACATGTCGCGCACGGCTTGCGCAGCCATATGGCCGACCTGTTGCGCGCTGGAGGCTGCGGAGAAGCGCCAAGCAGGCTCAAGGCCGAACTGGGCCCCGTAATCGCTGAGCTGTCCGAGCACACCGATAAACTTCTTGGTACCGAAGCGCGCGCGCACGTTGCCGCCATCTCGGGCGAGTTGATAGATGCGGGTGCGCCTCCGAAGTTGGCGCAGGCGGTTGGACGGCTCTTCGCACAGGATGGCGCATTCGGCCTCGCCATGCTGGCGCGGGACAGTGGAATTGCGCCGGTCGAACTGGCAGCTGGTTTTGTGGAACTGGGCAGTCTGCTCGGTCTGGACTGGGCACAGTCACGCGCCTCGGTCATGAGTCCATCCGATCCGTGGGAACGCCTGCTGGTGGCCGGATTGGCACGGGATTTCCAGCAGATGCGCCTCGAATTCCTCGGTCAACTGGCAGCAAACCGGGGCAAAAATGGTGATCTGAAAGCGCAGATCGGGCGATGGGCCAAAGACAATCATGCCAGCGTAGCCACATTCCGTTCGGCGATTGCCCGTGCGCAGGGATCAGCCCCAACCACCCCCGCAGCGCTGGCGCAGATCGCCAGCCAGGCACGCAACATGCTCAAACGCTGAGGTGCCGGTCAAAACTTGACGCGAAGGCCAATTGCGGCAAACCCCTGCCCATGACCAGTGCGGATATCGTGATTGTGGGTACGGGGCATGGCGGCGCGCAGGCCGCCATAGCGTTACGACAGAACGGCTTTACGGGCTCGATATTGATGATCGGGAGGGACGTGTCGCCGCCTTATGAACGCCCGCCGTTATCCAAGGAATATCTGGCTGGAGACAAGCCTTTCGAACGATTGCTGATCCGTCCGGAACAATTTTGGCAGGACAAGGATATTGACCTTCGGCTTGGCACCGTTGTCACCCGGATTGATCCCGTCGTCAAAGAAGTGACGCTAAGCAAGGGTGAGCCTGTACATTACGGCACGCTGATCTGGGCCGCCGGTGGTGATGCACGGAGGCTATCGTGTCCGGGTGGTCATCTCGGTGGAATTCATGCAATTCGCTATAAACCCGATGTCGATGCCATGGTCGCCGAGCTTAACGACGGTGCAAGACGCGTGGTCGTGGTCGGCGGTGGCTATATCGGCCTGGAGGCGGCCGCTGTACTGACAAAGTTCGATTGCAAGGTGACGCTAATCGAGGCGCTTGATCGCGTATTGGCGCGCGTTGCAGGTGAAGACCTCTCTCGATTTTTCGAAGCGGAACATCGGCGCCACGGAGTGGATATCCGCCTGTCCTCCATGGTCGAAGCCATCCTTGGCGATGAAGATCATGTGCAGGCGGTCAAGCTGGATAGCGGGGAAGAGATAGCCTGCGACATGGTGGTGGCCGGGATCGGCATCGTGCCCGCTGTCGGCCCGTTGATCGCGGCGGGCGCGGCCGGGGCAGATGGCGTGGATGTGGACGAATATTGCCGCACCAGCCTGCCCGATGTCTATGCCATCGGAGACTGCGCCGCGCACGCCAATCCCTATGCCGATGGTGCGGTGATAAGGCTGGAAAGCGTGCAGAACGCGCATGACATGGCCAATGTTGCCGCCAAGTCGATTTGCGGCGAGGGCGAAGCCTATGACGCGCTGCCGTGGTTCTGGTCCAACCAGTATGACATTCGCCTGCAGACTGCCGGGCTCAGCCTGGGCCATGATGCCACCGTGCTGCGCGGCGATCCGGCCGAGCGCAGCTTCTCTGTCGTCTATTTGAAGGACAATCGCGTGATCGCGGTCGATGCCGTCAATCGCACAAAGGATTATGTCCAGGGACAGAAGCTGGTGAAGGCGCGCGTTGAAGTGGATCCCGAAGAACTGCTGGATGCCGAAACACCGCTTAAGAGTTTCCTGTAAGCCTTCTGTGTGCCCATTGGGCGCTTTCGACCACTACTTCGTCCGGATCATGGAGCAGCGCCTCGACAGCAGGCAGGAGCGTCTGATTTCCGCTGTTTCCGGCCGCGATCAGGCAATTGCGGACAAAGCGGTTGCGCCCCACTCGCTTGATTGGCGAGCCGGAAAATTTCAGCCGGAATGCCGCATCGTCCAGCGCCAGAAGTTCCGCCAGTTCGGGCGCAATCAACTCCTCACGCGGAGCAAGAGCCTTGTGGCGCGCGGAGGTTTCGGCAAACTTGTTCCACGGGCAGACCGCCAGGCAATCATCGCAGCCATAGATGCGATTGCCGATCGCCTCGCGGAACTCTTGAGGTATCGGCCCGCGGTGTTCTATCGTCAAATAGGATATACATCGTCTTGCATCTAACCGATATGGTTCTGGAAACGCATCAGTTGGGCAGGCGGCCTGGCACGCGGTGCAGGACCCGCATCGGTCTTCGTGCTCAACGTCAGGCACGAAAGGCACAGTGGTGTAGATCGCTCCCAGGAACAGCCAGTTGCCATGCTCGCGGCTCAGCAGATTTGTGTGCTTGCCCTGCCAGCCGATACCTGCCGCCTGCCCCAACGGCTTTTCCATCACCGGGGCGGTATCGACAAAGACCTTGAGCTCGACCGCGAGCCCCATCTTGCTTCCTTCCTCCACCAGCCAGCGGGCGAGCGCCTTGAGCGCCTTTTTCACCACGTCGTGATAATCGCGCCCTTGCGCATAGACGGAAATGCGTGCCCTTTCTCCATCGCCCTCCAGGGCCATGGGGTCGACATCGGGCGCATAGGACATGCCCAGCGCGATCACGCTCTGTGCCGCGGGCCACATGCTTTGCGGACCCTGGCGGACATCGGCGCGATCCGCCATCCATTCCATCGAACCGTGATATCCCGCCTCGATCCATTCATGCAGCCGCGCAGCACGAGCAGGATCATCTGTAGCAGGAGCGAAGCCCACAGCGGCAAAGCCCAGCTCGGCCGCCTTAGCGCGCAAGGCGCTTTGCAGCGGGGCAAGGAGTTCCGCCTTAACCATAATCCTGCTTGCTCCCGTTCATGCTTGGCCTGTAACCCGTGCAGATGGACATTGCGACATCCGAGATTACCGAACTAGCCATAGAAGCGCGCGGGCTGGTCAAACGTTTCGACGAAACGCTGGCCGTGGACGGCGTGGACATCAGCGTTCCCAAAGGATCGATCTACGGCATCCTGGGGCCCAATGGCGCAGGCAAGACCACCACATTGCGCATGCTGCTGGGAATCATCGACCCGGACAGCGGCACCCGCCGGGTGCTGGGCCATGACAAGCCGCAGGATATCGCCCGATTAATCGGCTACCTTCCGGAAGAGCGCGGCCTTTACCCGGCGATGAAAGCCTATGAGGCAATTGCCTTTATGGGCGCGCTTCGTGGCCTGCCGTTGCCGCAAGGGCGCGAGCGCGGCAGGCAATTGATGGAAGGCCACGGCCTTGGCCATGCGGTCGACAAACAGATCCGCAAGCTTTCCAAGGGCATGGCGCAAATCGTGCAATTGCTCGGGACCTTGGTGCACGAACCACAACTGGTCGTGCTCGACGAGCCCTTTTCCGGCCTTGATGCGATCAATCAGGGCAAGCTGGAAGTGCTGATCCGCTCGCTGGCAGACAAGGGCACAACGGTAATTTTCTCCACCCACGTTATCTCGCATGCGGAGCGGCTGTGCGAAAACATCGCCATTATCGCGGGAGGAAAGGTTCCTTTTGCCGGCGGCGTGGACGTGGCGCGCGATCGTATTCCGGCACAAGTGCGGCTGGAGACCAGCGCCAGCGAAGGACCATGGCGCCACGCACTTCCCGAAGGCACACGGCGCATGGGCCAATTCTGGCATTTCCCTTTACCCGAAAGTGGCATCGAGCCGCTGTTGCGCGCGTTGATTGATGGCAATGCCGGCATTCTATCGCTCTCGATCGAGCGTGCGGGCCTGCACGATGCCTTTGTTGCCATTGCCGGCGAGGCTGCGGCAGCGGACCTTGAGAAGAATACGCCAAGCGAGGAAGAGGCATGAGCACGCACACACAGGCTGGCCGCCTCTCCTTGTTGCAAGCGGCTTTCGTCATTGCGCGACGCGATTTCACCGCCATCCTGTTCAGCCGCGCCTTCATCTTCTTCCTGCTCGGTCCGCTTTTCCCTCTGGGCGTAGCTGCCCTGGCAGGCGGAATCGGCGCGCAAATTCAGTCTGAAGCGTTTGCGGCAGATGTCGGCATCGCGATGGAGGCAGAAGAGGTTTCCGCATTCGTGGAGGCCCGCGATGAACTCGCCGCACGGATCGGCCCGGCGATCCCGCCAGTAGTGGTCCTGGAAAGGCTTGGCCCGGATGAGAGCTTCGACGCCGAGGAAGTGCTCGAAGCGGGCGAAGGAAGGATTGCGGCTGTAGTCACAGGTACGCTGGCCGAACCCGAACTGACCGCCCCGCCGGGCAATCTCAACCGCTGGAGCGGGACAATTGAATTGATTGCTGCCACCGCGCAGCGTGAAGAGCGTGCCACCTATCCGCAAGTGACGACGCATTCCGTCGCTACAAGCGGGGCAAGCGAAAATCGCGGCCGCTACCAGACGGCGCAGGGTGGGCAGATCTTGCTGTTCCTGCTGATCATGTTGCTGGCAAGCATGGTGCTTTCGAACCTTGTCGAGGAGAAGGGCAACAAGATTATTGAGATCCTCGCCGCCGCCGTGCCGATGAATGCCGTCTTCATGGGCAAGCTCTTCGCCATGCTGGGCATTTCCATCTTCGGTATCATGGTGTGGGGATCAATCGGTTCGCTATTACTGACGCTGGGCGAAACCTCGCTGTCCGACTTCGCCAATCCCGGCGTAGGCTGGCCAATGTTCTTCCTGTTGGGCGCCATTTATTTCGCCATGGGCTATCTGCTGCTTGGCTCGATCTTCCTTACCATCGGTTCCATGGCGCCGACTGTGCGCGACGTGCAAACCATGGCCATGCCCGTCACCATGGCGCAAGTGGTGGTCTTCTTCCTGGCAAATATGGCTGTAACCCAAATGGGCACATGGATCGAATATACGGCTATCATGTTCCCGCTCAGCTCCCCCTTTGTCATGGTTGCACGCGGTGCGATGGATGAAGCGCTTTGGCCCCATCTGCTGGCGATCGCCTGGCAGATTGTCTGCGTAGTGATCTTCGTGCGCGTCGGCTCTACGCTTTTCCGGCGGAAGGTGATGAAGTCCGGTCCGCCAACCGGTGGCAGGAAGAGCTTGCTGAAACGTGTCCTGAAAACCGGCACCGAATTGCCCCTGAACTGACCGAGATGCTATTCAGGAACGGTTCGGACTGCGCAGCCTAGGAATGTGAGAATGACGCAAGACCCGATTTCCCGACGCAAAGCCTTGCTCTGGCTGGGTGCAGGCGTGGCAATGCCCGCCATCACAGCATGCGGATCTCCCGCCAGCGCACAGCAAAGCTATCGCTACAACTACTCCGAAGCCGAATGGCGGCGTCGCCTGACACCCGAGGAATTCCATATCCTGCGCGAAGCGGGCACTGAACGCGCCTTCACTTCCCCGCTCAATGACGAGAAGCGCGAGGGGACGTTCGTATGCGCGGGTTGCGCGAACGAGCTCTATTCCTCCGAAACCAAATATGACAGCCGCACTGGCTGGCCCAGTTTCTGGCAACCGATCGACCAGGGCGCTGTAAGCTATTCGACCGATTACAAGCTCGGCTATCCACGCCGCGAAGTGCACTGCGCCGATTGCGGTGGGCATCTGGGCCATGTGTTCAACGATGGCCCTCCGCCCACAGGCAAGAGGCATTGCATCAACGGCATCGCGCTGGACTTCGTCCCCGCCTAACGCACGCGATAGACGCGCAATGGCGCTTCGCTGAAACCTTCCACCGGCTCAAGCCAATCTGGCACTTCGCCTGCCGCAATAGCATTGGCGAAATTGCCTTCGCCGGCGCTGCGATAATGCGCGATATCGGCATTGGATGTGCAGGTGATGACGTATTCCGCTTGGCTGACGCGGACGATCTCCTGCGCGGCATCCGAGCCGCCGATATGGGCTGCGATAACCTCGGCCATGCGCCACTGGTTGCGGTGATAATTGGCGGCGACCACGCTGTGGCCGGTCTTGGCGAGGATTTCCGGTCCGCTGTCGAGCGGTGCGAAGAGCAGGGCGGGCGAGAGTTGGTCAAGCTGTTCGAATTCGCAGTCTTCCGCTTCAGCGGGCGTGACTGCCACTGCCATGTCAGGTGCGATGGGCGACAGTCGGTCAAGTGGCTTCAATGCCGCTGACACAAAGCTGGGTGTCGCCAAAAGGAAACAGGCGAGCGTTGCAATGATACGTGGCGCCGACGCCCGCACGGCGCGGGCGCGGGGCAGGTATTGCGCCATAAGCGCTGCCGCAAAGGGCACTGCGAGCAATTGTGCCACAATCGCCTCGCGCATCAGAGCGAACGAGTAGAGACAGGCGCACAGCGCTAACCCGGCATAGAGCAGCCAGCTACGCGAACCCTGCGCTGCTGTAAGAATCGCATGTCGGCGTGGCCAGCAGGCAGCAAGCACCAGCAGCGGCGTCCACACCAGCATGGCCATGACCGAGATCGGCTGACGCCAAATGGGCAGGCCCTCGGTGATCTGCCCATGCCAATATTGCTGGATCAGAGGGTCGAGTTCGCCGAACGGGTCGGCGGCGCAGTCTCCCAGCGCGAAAAAGGCGATGGGTGCGCTGGTGACTACGATCAGCGCCAGAGAGCCCAAGCGGCCAAGCGGGCGATCGTTGCCGGGTAGAAAGGGCAAAACCCCTGCGACAAGAGCCGCTCCTGCAAACGCCGCCATATGTCCGGGCAACAAGATGTCACAATAAGGCAAGGCAAATGCGCTGAGCGGACGCGTGGCCAGAGACAGCGCGGGCGCTGAAATGGCGAGAGCAGTCAGGAACAGTGCCAGCCTGCGGTCATCCCATAACCAATAGGCAAGCCCGTAAAGTCCGGCAAAAGCTGCGACCATGGGTAAGCCTTCGAGCGAAACCGTCACCCATGCTGCCGCCAGAAGGCCGCACAAGATTGCGCCGAGGCGTCCCGGCCTAAGCATCAGAGCGGCAGCTACCAGACCAAGCACCGCTTGCGGCGTATGGTGATCGATGCGGAAGGGCGTGAAGCTGCTGATCAGCAGGGGAAAGAGTGGCAGGATGACAAGACCGAGCCCGACGCCCAGCGGCGGCAATTCCAGCCGTAACAAGATCGATCGCAGGGCAAGGAGCGCAACCAGCAGGTAAAGCAGGGGAACCGCAAGCAATGCTGCCTGTTCACCTGCCAACACTGTCACAAGAACAAGCGGGATGTCGACCAGCCGCGACCAGTGCATGCTCGCGCCTGCAGGCGGATCGACCCGATATTGCGTGACATCCCACCAGCTTTGCCCG
>CAJXLD010000135.1 GCA_913055595.1 uncultured Altererythrobacter sp. | reverse complement strand
CGTGCAAGCAGGGAAAGCTGGCTGGCCAGGTTCTTGATATCGTGCATGACGAAGGCGATGCGGCGGTTGAACTCGTCAAAGCGTTGTGCCTCGCCCAGCGCATCCTGGCTCGACTGTTCTGCCAGGTAGCTGGCCAATTGCCGACCGACCACGCGGAGGAGATCGAAGTCTTCCCAATCGAGCATGCGCGCTGCGGGCGGTCGCGAGAGGACTACAACTGCAACAAGCCGCTCGTAATGGAGCAACGGGATCAAGGCCCAGGCATCGGGATCGTCGAGAAGCCAAGACGGGGCAGCAACATCGGGAATGCCTTCGGACTGTCCCTTGCGCAGGTCATCGAGGTCGAGAATGAACTGGCTATCCTCGAAGAAACGTGCCCCATCGAGCGTCATCGCCACCGCCGGAACTTCGATATTCGACCATTCCCACCTTGCATCAAGCGCCAATGCGCCATCTTCACGCGGTGTCAGAAGCAAGCCTGAAGCGCTATCGGTGATATCGGCAACTGCCTGCACTGCCCTTTGGTGCAGCGGTGCGGCATCTGGCCCAGCCCGGCCGATAGTATCGGTGAAACGCAGCCACTCCGCGCGATAGTCATAGCGATGCTGGAACAGGTGCTTGGAAATGGTGACCCGCAACCAGCCTCGCAGTTTGCGCGATGGCAGGAAAGCGAGCGCCAGGGCACTTGCCAACAGTACGAAACCGATCTGCACAAAGCGGGCGAAATCGCTTCCGACATAGGAAATGCCCTGAGCGATCAGTACCATGACCACTAGATATGCGCCGATCACTGCGAGCGAAAAGGAGCGGAAGGCGAAACCACGCGAGGGCTTGAAACGCAGGTCACTCGTCTTGTGCAGAGCGCTCAGGCCGAACAGGATCGCGCTGACCAGAACAGCCAGCGGGCGCAAGTCCAGCAGCATCTGTGGCACAGCATTGCCGAGATAGCCAATTGTGTAGAGGTTGAGATCGTATACCCAGATTGTTGCCAGGCCTGAGGCCGGCCAGATCAGAGTTTGGCGTGCTTCGGGAGAGGCACCAACATAGAGATTGTGGAGCAGAACCAGTGCCCCGACACAGAACAACAATGGCAAGAGTACCGCGAAGGAGGCGAGCTGGATGGTCGCATCTTCCCCAAGCTGGAATTGCGTGCTGAGTCCCGCCAGTGCAATTTGCACCAATTCAACGAAGGCAAGCGCATACATGACCGGCCGCACCTGACCCACGCTCTTGTCGCGATTGTCATAGGTAAAGAGGCGGTGCAGCAACCAAAGCCAAGCCAGATAGCTGGCACTCAGCGCCGCATAGGTCGCCGCGCTTTCCGGTCCGAGCGCTAGAGTCGCGATGGCCCAGGCCGCGCTCAACGACAATGCGACGTTTGATCGGATCACAAACTGACTTGCCTTGGGACGCAGGGATGTCTGCCACAAGGCGAGCAGGATCGCGCCACATGCGGCAAGCGCATGAAAACCGTCGACAGCAAGTGGCCAGAACGCGCCCATCAGTTCAGACCTTCAAGGCGTGTGCCAGGGTGCCGACCAAGCCGATCGGTCGGTTCCGCTTCACAGACATCACATGTCGACACTCGAAACATCTTATCCGCCAGATGGAGCTGCCTTTCGGCGTGCAATGCCCAACCATCTAACGGCGAGGTGTGAAATGTCGGTAAATTTTACACTTGGTGGAATTTACGGTTAATGGCCGACTTACCAGCGGCCTGACCTACATATTATAGGTCATCACCAGTAAAAGGCTGAGTGTGGTCACCATGATCAGGACCAATGGCACGCCAGTGCGCAGATAGTCGGCAAACTTATAATTACCTTCCGACATGATCAGCATATTCGTCTGATAGGCGATAGGCGTCGCATAGCAGAGATTACAGCCGAACAGGACCGCCAGGATAAGCGGTTCCTCCGGCAGTCCTAACTGGCTGGCGATATTGAACGCAATCGGAGTGCCCACCGTGGCCGCAGTTGCGTTGGAAGCGAAGTTGGTCAGAAGGGTGACGAATAGCATGATTGCCGCGAGCACGCCCGCGGCGGGGAGAAATTGCAGGCCGAGCGATAGCAATTCGCCTAGCCATTCGGCCGCGCCGCTATCAAGGATGATACGACCAATGGCGATGCTGGCAGCCACCAGCACGATCACCTTTCCTGACAGCGCCCTGCCCACTCGATCGAATTTCACACAACCGGTCAGGAACATCAGGATCGCGCCTGCCAGTGCCGAAATGGCGATCGGAAGCTTGAGCAAATAGAAACCGTCGTTTCCGTAGAATGGCAGACCGACAGAAGCCAATGCGATCGATCCGAACATGATACCGCCGGCCAGGACCGCCAGGGACCTGCGCGGCATGTCTTTTGCGCCCTCCAGCTGCAGCAGGCTGTCCCCGGTCGCGAAGTCGAGGATACCTTCGGGCAATCCCATCACCAGCAGGACGTCGCCTTCCGCCAGGCGGATCTCATTATTCAGGGTTACCGGTCGATGGGCAATCATGCGTTCAGGGCGATGGATACCAAGAACCGCGACACCATAATTGTCGGCGATACCCGAAGTTGTCAGTGTGCGATTGATGATGCGCGAGTCTGCAGTCACGACCATTTCAACAACCTGGATATCCTCGCCGTGGGTGGAGGATTTGCGTCGAATACGGTCCATCACCCAGCCTGGAGCTATGCGACCTTTCAGGATGCGGTTGGCATCTTCGAGCGCTTCATGCGTACCGGAAATAAGAAGAAGCTGTCCTGCCTCGAACGGCCCGTCAGGCCGCTCCTCGAAACGGAAGTCCTGCGGCAAGCGTTCCATGACCTCGTCAAAATGCTTGCCCACAAGTTCGCTATCGGGCGGAATGCGCATGCGCGTGTAAAAGCGCCGCACAGCCATCAATTCATCAGGGCTGTTGTCCGGCAGCAGTCGCGGCATCACCAGCCAGAGATAGGGCAATGCCACCAGCGCAGCCATCAGCACAATCGGCGTAAAATGAAACACCGACATGGGCGGCATACCCAGATCGGTGGCAATTCCGACAACCAGCAGGTTGGTTGATGTGCCAATCGTGGTTGCCATCCCGCCGATCAGCACGGCAGCGTTGAGCGGAATAAGAGTCTTGGATGCCGGCATGGCACCGCGTTGTGCCAGGGCAACGAAGATCGGCAGGAGCAGCACAAGCACCGGCGTATCGTTGACGAGCATGGAGAGGAATGCGGCGAGCACCAGCGAGACCAGCAAGCCAAGCTGGAGATTGACCTTCCATACCTTTTCCAGCACTCGTGCAGCAGGTTCCAGCGCGCCCGTGACGACCAGCCCGCGCCCCATGATCATAAGCGAGCAAATGGTGATGAGCGCGTAATGCCCGAAACCGCCAAAGGCGAGCACTAGCCCATCGGTGGGCTGCGTATGCGGGAGCGGATAGAAATAAAGACCCACCGCAATTACCGCGATGGTCAGCAGCGAAACGATCTCGGTTGATAAGCGACCACGCGCGAAGGCGATAAAAACCATGACCGTACCGATCATGGCGGCAATGGCGTGGAAGGAGGGTATTTCGATCATGCCAACCCTCGGCAATCAACGGGAAACAGTGTGGTACCTCCGGCCGGACTCGAACCGGCACTTCCGAAGAAACTCGATTTTGAGTCGAGCGCGTCTACCAATTCCGCCACGGAGGCTCCCGTCATGCCCCGCGATTAGCGGGCATGGCGCGCAGGTTCAAGCACATGCGCGCAATTCCTTCAGCTTTTCAAAGCTCCTGCAATAATCTTGTGGAGGCGTGAATGCAGCGGGTCATTCCCGGCAAGCACCTGCTTGTCGCAGATTGCTTCGGATCGGCCGCGGAAGTCGGTCACAAAGCCGCCAGCCTCCCTTACCAACAGGCAACCAGCAGCCGTATCCCAGGGCGAAAGGTCGCTTTCCCAGAAGCCGTCATAACGACCGGCAGCGAGCCAGGCGAGATCCAACGCTGCGGAACCATAGCGCCGGATACCCGCGACTTGCGGCCCTACGGCACCAAAGATATTCGACCATTCCGAAAAATCGCCATGCGCCTGATAAGGAATACCTGTAGCGATCAGCGCTTCGGACAATTGCCGACGTCCCGACACCCGCAACCGGCCGTCATGCAGCCAGGCACCGCGAGATTTCTCTGCCCAGAATGTCTCGTCGGTTATTGGCTGGTAAATCACCCCGGCGGTCACCTCGCCCCAGCCACCTCCGCCGAGTTTCGGTTCCTGCACGGCAATAGAGATGGAGAAATGGGGCAGTCCGTGAAGGAAGTTGCTGGTGCCATCGAGCGGATCGACAATCCAGCGCGGCTTGTCCGGATCGCCTTCGATTTCACCGGCCTCTTCGAGCAGGAAACCCCAATCGGGGCGCGACTTCAGCAACTCATCATACAAGGTACGTTCCGCGCGCATATCGGCCTTGGAAACGAAGTCCGATGGCCCCTTGCGGCTCACCTGGAGATGCTCGACCTCGCCAAAGTCACGGCGCAGGCGACTGCCAGCTTTGCGCGCAGCGCCTTCCATGACGCGAATCAGGCCGGAAATGGCTGCCATTTTTGAATTATGTTCCTGTCAGTCTACCGCGATCTGGATCGATTGCGCGGTCAGTTCAATTTCACCCCAACCACTCGACAAGAACGCATAATCGCCTTCAATCGTGGCGGAGTAGATGTCGCTGTAGTTCACTTCCTTGCCGTCTTCATGCTTGGCCTTGCGTAAGCGCAGGTCCTCAAAATCGGCAAAGCGAATAAAGCCCTTGCGGTAGCAGCCTTCATCATTGTCAGGCTGCTCGTAACGGGGGTGGCCTTCAAGAACACAAAACTCCATCTCCAGCGTCAATGACTCATCGTCATAGATGACACCGAGAATATAGCTCTTTTCGAGGTCGATAGCCTCAAGCTTGGGATGTCCAGCGCCCGCCATAAAGCTCTCCGTTAGCCTGCCTTTCCGACATAGCTTTGTTCGTACACGTCTACCACAATACGCGTGCCGCTTTCGATATGCGGCGGGACCATGATGCGCACGCCGTTATCGAGTACAGCAGGCTTGTAGCTGGAAGAAGCGGTCTGCCCCTTCACCACTGCGTCGGCCTCGACAATATCTGCCTCGATCTGTTGCGGCAATTGCACACTGATGGGCTTTTCCTCCCACAGCTCCAGCTGGACCTGCATCCCGTCCTGCAGGAAGGGGCGTGCATCGCCCAGCAAGTCGCCCGGAAGGCTGATCTGTTCGAACGTATCCTGGTCCATGAACACCAGCATATCGCCATCTTCGTAAAGGAACTGGAACTCCTTCGTATCCAGACGCACCTTCTCGACCGTGTCGGCGCTGCGAAAGCGGACATTGGTCTTGCGGCCATCCTGCAGGTTTTTCATTTCGACCTGCATGTAGGCGCCGCCCTTGCCCGGTTGCGTGTGCTGGATCTTGGCGACCTTCCAGATGCCGCCTTCATATTCGATGATGTTGCCGGGACGGATGTCCACGCCGCTGATCTTCATGGGGCTTGCCGCCTTTTATGATGCTTGGAATTCAGAATAGCGCGCGCCCTAGCCTCAAGCGAGGCTTTGGGCAAGTCGGCAGGGTCTGGCGGCAATCATTCATGGCGTTGCAAGCGACAGGTGCTATTGGCGTAAGTATGAAGCGCGTGGCTATATTTTCCCTGATGGCATTGACACTTCCGGCGCCTGCTGCGGCGCAGGGAAAGATCGGCACGATCGAGCGCGGACAATATATCTGCGAACTTCCGGACGATTCCGGCGGCCAAGCGGGCATTGAGCAGCCAGAGGAAAATTTCCGCATCGCCAGTGCCTCACGTTATCGCTCGCCTCAAGGCAGGGGCACCTATCTGCGGCGTGGCGATGTTGTGACCATGTCCAGCGGGCCCCGCAATGGGGACCAGTACCTGGTCATCACCCCCAGCTTTCTTCGCAAGTTGGAAAATGGTGAGCCCGGAAGGCTCAGGTGCTTCCTGCGCGGACGGTGATCAGCCTTTCAGGACCTTGGTGAAGGCCTTCACTGCTTCTACCTCATCGCCATTCCACACCGCACCTGACACGGCGAGGAAATCCGCCTCTGCCTCAACCAGTGGCTCGCAATTCTCCGGAGTGATGCCGCCAATGGCAACGCAGGGTATTTCGAACAGGCTCTGCCACCAGGTAAGCAATTCCGGATCGGCCCTGTGTTCCGTGTCTTTTGTATTGGAAGGGAAAAAGGCGCCGAAGGCAACGTAGTCGGCCCCGGCATCGCCCGCTTCCATGGCGAGATGGCGACTGGCGTGACAGGTGACCCCGATCTGTGCCTCGCGGCCCAATTCCTCGCGTGCTTCTCGCGGATCGCCGTCCTTCTGGCCCAGATGGACACCGTCGGCCTTCAAGCGTTTGGCCAGCGCGATGGAATCGTTGACGATGAAGGCCACATCCTTTGCGGCGCAAATTGCCTGCAAGGGCTCGGCAAGCCGCGCCGCCTCGTGTTGGTCCATGTCCTTCACACGAAACTGGAAGGCCGCAACAGGCCCCGCATCCAGCGCGCGCTCAAGCCGCTGCGGGAAATCGCCACCAACATCGAGCGGAGAGATCAGGTAGAGCTGACAATCGGACATGGGATCAGGCCGTCAGCGCCGCCACGCCGGGAAGCTCCTTGCCTTCCATCCATTCGAGGAAGGCCCCGCCTGCGGTCGAGATATAGGAGAAGTCTTCCGCTACGCCGGCATGGTTGAGTGCGGCTACGGTATCACCTCCGCCGGCCACGGATTTGAGCGAACCCTCGACGGTGAGGGCTGCAGCCGTGCGCGCCAAGGCAACGGTTGCGGCATCGAAGGGTGGCGTTTCGAACGCACCTAAGGGCCCGTTCCACACCAGAGTGCGACAAGTCTTGAGCACATCGCCAAGCGCCTCGACAGCCAGCGGACCGACATCGAGGATCATCTCGTCGGCCGCGACCTCATGCACATTGCTGACGCGCAAACTGGGCGGATTGGCGGCGAATTCCTTTGCCACCACAACATCATAGGGCAGATGCACCGTGCAGCCTGCAGCATCAGCCGCGTCCATGATGGCTGTGGCCTTGTCAGTCAGGTCATGCTCGCACAGGCTCTTGCCCACATCGACACCGCGTGCGGCCAGGAAAGTGTTCGCCATGCCGCCGCCGATGATCAGGTGCTGCACCTTGCCGACGAGGTTTTCGAGCACGGCCAGCTTGGTAGACACCTTCGCTCCGCCCACAACAGCGGCTACAGGCGGTTCCGGATTGCCGAGCGCGGCATCGAGAGCTTCCAGCTCCTTCTGCATCGCGCGACCGGCATAGGCAGGCAGCAGATGCGCCAGACCTTCTGTCGTCGCATGGGCGCGATGCGCGGCGGAGAAGGCGTCATTGACGTAGAAATCGCCATTGGCAGCGATCCCCTTGGCGAATGCCGGATCATTGGCCTCTTCACCCGGCCAGAAGCGGGTATTCTCCAGCAAACCGATGTCGCCACCGCGCAGAATGTCGATCGCCTGTTTGGCGACCGGCCCCTGCACCTCGGGGATGAACATCACTTCCTTGCCGAGAACGCGTTCGATCTCGCCCTGGATAAGGCTGAGCGACAGGGTCGAATGCCGTTCGCCCTTGGGGCGTCCGAAATGGGCAAGAAGCACGACCTTGGCGCCCTTTTCTGCCAGTTCGAGAATGGTCGGCTTGACCGCCAGCGCGCGGGTCAAATCAGTTGCCCGCG
>CAJXLD010000134.1 GCA_913055595.1 uncultured Altererythrobacter sp. | reverse complement strand
GAGGATTTCGCAACGTCGTTAACCCGATAGTTCGCATAATTTCTTGCGAGATTTCAATGCCTCGCATCGATGTTGGGCGTTTCCACGAAGTTTGATACCAGATTGCTATGGACCTACAATTTTCCATGAAGCCTGATTCGGTGGCGATTATTGACGCCAGCGACAAGCAGGAGATTCTCGAGTGTCTGAGCGCCGTTTTTGCCCGGACCTGGGGTCTCGATGCCGAAATTGTGCTCGAATATCTCGATGAGCGCGAGAAGCTGGGCAGCACGGGCTTTGGTCGTGGCGTTGCGATTCCGCATGCGCGCATTCCGGGTATCTCGCGCCCCGTCGCAGCCTTGCTGAAACTCAATCATCCGGCGGACTTCCAGTCTGCAGACGGTTTACCTGTCGATCTGGTGTTCGGTCTGCTTTCGCCAGAGAATAGCGGTGTAGGCCATTTGCATGCACTGGCAGCCATTTCCCGCCTTGTACGTGATGAGGATATTCATGAGGCGCTCAGCGATGCGCCGGATGAGGAGGCTATCTACGGCCTCTTGACCAATGTTTCGGACCGGAACGTCGCCTGATCACGGCGAAAGCGGGGCCAAGGCCCATTTTCATGCTCTCGAGGCGCTATATGCCTCGGCGCCGATCAATGATCTCTTCCGTTCCCGGTTGGAAATTGTTGGCGAAGGAGAGTCCCGAATTACCTTTGAGGTGAATAAAGGCCTGCATCATGCCGCTGCGGCCGCGCATGGAACGGTCTATTTCAAGATGCTGGACGATGCGGCCTTCTATGCCGCCAACTCCCTCGTGTCGGACCGTTTCCTGTTGACCACCGGATTCAACCTGCATTTCACCAAGCCCATCAAATCGGGACAGGTCGTTGCCCATGGACGCTGGGTAAGCGGCAAGCGGCGCGTCTTTGTGGCCGAGGCGAGCCTGGTGGACGAAGAGGGCGATGAGATTGGCCGCGGTACCGGAACATTCATGCGCTCCCACATTCCTCTTTCCGGCCTGCCCGGATACCAGGTTTCCGGCTGAATCCGGTGGACGATCGCCTGCCAGCCCACGCTGAAGTGAGCGCACTTATTCGCGCTGTCGGTGCCCAGGGCGGCTTCGGCATGGTTATCAAAAAAGGTGAACGCGACGCGGGCACTTTGCTAATAATATGTTGCGAAAACGGCACAAACTTGCGTGCCTTTGAGCGAATGCCACAGCTGGATGGCACCAGGAAATGGGTTCTTTCCAAGGAGGAAGACCCTGAAAACCCGCAGGATTTCTCCGACTATTGCAAAAGACGCAAGCGCCAGGACGATGATCTCTGGATTGTCGAGCTGGATGTGCCCAATGCGGAACAATTCCTGAAAAACTGACATTCCATGAGTTGACACTTGGGCCTCCATCGCTATCTGGCCCGCGACTTTCACAGCGCTACCCATTCGCGCTCTGGCAATCACGTCAGTCCGGATGGTGCGCAGTCGGGGAGCGACCGGCAGGTCCATTTGGACCGATCGCGGTATAAGGGTTGAAGTTTCACCCGCGATCTTGACCTGCGACGGGTTTCTCACCGCACTGAGTTAAACATTTCATGGTTCGCAAAACCTATCGCGTCGGGGCGATTGCCTCGGCCACATTGCTGTTTGCAACACTTCTTGGCACCGGCCTGTCCGGCGCCATTGCCCAGGACCAGGCTGAGCCGGCAGAGCTCGAAACGGCCAACACAGAGATTTCCACCTCCAACGAGGCTCCTGCGCAGCAGATCCGTTTTGTTTCTGCGCCGGTCGTGCAGCCCGTTGCCGAGGCTGAAGCCGCGTATGCTGACAACGGCTCTTCGCTGCAGCAGCTCGTTTCGAGCATGGCAGTAGAAGACAATATGTCGGATGACATGCGCTGCCTGGCCCAGGCGGTATACTTTGAATCGCGCGGTGAACCGCTCGACGGCCAGCTGGCTGGGGCGCGAGTGGTGATCAACCGCACAGAATCGAGCCAGTTCCCGAACAATTACTGCTCGGTGGTCACCCAGCGCGCGCAGTTCAGCTTCGTGCAGGGTGGTACAATCCCCAACCCCAACACTTCGTCACCGGCCTGGCAACGCGCCAAGGCGATTGCGCGCATAGCGCATCAGGAGATGTGGGCTAGCGAAGCGGACGATGCGCTCTTCTTCCACGCGCATTACGTGAGTCCTCGTTGGGCTCGCACCAAGATCGCGCGCGCGCGGATCGATAGCCACATCTTCTATCGTTGATTGGGTGGGCCGACAGGCGTGATCGCGTCAGTCGGCCAACTCCACCCACACAGGCGCATGATCGCTGGCCTTTTCGCGGCCGCGATATTCCTTGTCGACGCCCGCCGCGAGCAGGCGGTCTGCACGATCGGGTGACAGCAGCATGTGATCGATACGGAAGCCGTGGTCGCGCTGCCATGCGCCGGCCTGGTAATCCCAATAGGTCCACACGCCGCCACGCGGATTGAGCGTGTCGATCGCGTCGGTCCAGCCGTCATTGAGCATGCGGCGATAGGAATCGCGCGATTCGGGCTGCATCAGCGCGTCATCCTCCATCGCCTTCACCGCCCAGACATCCTTGTCTTCGGGAATGACGTTGAAATCGCCCAGTACGACGGTGGGTATCTCCGCCTGCAGATGGGCACGGCACCGCTCACGCAAGCGTTCCATCCAGGCGAGCTTGTAATCGAACTTCGGCCCCGGCTGCGGATTGCCATTGGGCAGGTAGAGATCGCAGATGCGCACGCCATTGACTTCGGCTTCGAGATAGCGCGCCTGCTCGCCTTCACCATCCTTGGGGCCGTCAATACCGAGGCCACGCTGCTTTTCTTCCGGCTTCACCCCGTCTGCCAATATCGCAACGCCGTTGAAGCTCTTCTGGCCGTGCCAGATAGCATGATAGCCTAGTCTTTCGAACTCCTCGGCAGGGAAGTTCTCGTCCATGCACTTGATTTCCTGCAGGCAGGCGACGGTAGGACGGCGTTCTTCCAGCCATTCGAGAAGGCGCGGCAAGCGCGCCTTGATACCGTTGATGTTGAAGCTTGCTATCCGCAATGTCTGTCCGCCTTCTAGCGTACTTTAGATGCCGAAGCTGGAACCGCAACCGCAACCAGCGGCAGCCTGCGGGTTTTCGACACGAAATGCCGCTCCGCCCAAGGATTCGACGAAGTCCACCGTGCTGCCCGAAACAAGGTCCAGGCTGACTGGGTCGACCACCAGCTTTACGCCGTTCGTCTCGCTCACGGAATCGTTTGCGTCCGGCGTATCCTCGAGATCGAACTTATACTGGAAGCCCGAACAGCCGCCGCCTTCCACAGAAAGCCGCAGGATAGCGGGTTTGCCCTGCTTTTGCGCGATGAGGCCCACGCGCTCGGCGGCAGCCTTGGTCAATGTCAGCATGTCAGCCATGGATGCGATGTAGTGTGCACTGCCCTCCGGCTCAAGCCATGGAGATGTAATCGCGCATTTGCTCTGCTTCCGCTTCGACCTGTTCGATGCGATATTTCACCAGGTCGCCGATAGAGATGAAGGCGATCATCCTGTCGCCCTCTACCACCGGCAGGTGACGGATGCGCCGAGCGGTCATAAGCGAAAGTGTGCTCAGGACGGTGACCGAGGGTTCGATCGTGATCGCCGGAGTTGTCATGACTTCGCTGACCGGTCGGTGCAGCACGATATCTCCTTCGCGCGCGACGCTATGCAACAAATCGCGTTCGGAAAAAATTCCAGCAACGGTGTTGCCCTCGACCACTGGCAAGGCGCCAATGCGCCTTTCAGACATCAAAGAAGTAGCCATGCGGACGCTATCATGCGGTGTGCATTGGATAATTTCCGGGCTGCGACCTTCAATGACACGAGCAATTGTCATTCTTGTTCTCCTTCTCCCCCAGCCAATATGCCATGAAACATCGAGTCCGGCAAAATCGCTTCATATGCTGCATTGCGTCATGGTGCGCTTGCGGGCATGAGGCAGCGCATGAAGAAGAGCTCGCCATTGGACGATCCGCACAAGGCTGCGCACGCTTGGGCGCGGTATCGACGCCTGATGCGCTATATGTTCGGTGTAACCTCTGCCGTCGTAATCATCGCGCTGGCGCTGCTTTACAAGCAGGTGGGTATGGTCTCGGTGCATTTCTTTATCGCCACCGCTCTGGGCATAGGTTTTGCCATGCTTTTGATGAGCGCGTTGATGGGACTGGTGTTCCTGTCCTCCGGCACGGGTCATGACGAAGCGGTCGAAGATCCGCTGGACGATGAGCGCTAGATCCTAGCTTCGGGTGCCGCGGAGGCGGAATTCCTCCACTATCTCTCCACCGATCAAATGCTGCTGGATGATCTGCTCGAGTACCTCTTCGGTACAGGAATGGTACCAGATGCGATCGGGCCAGACGACGGCGATGGGCCCCGCCTCGCAGATCTGCAGGCAATCGGCCCTGCTGCGCTGGATACCGCCCCGCCCTGCCAGGCCCAGCTCCTTCAAACGCCTTTTCAAATATTTCCAGCTGCGTTCACCGACGTCACGGCGGCAGCATTTCTGCTTTTCGGACATGGCGCATAGGAAGATATGGCGTGTGATTGTTTCGCCGCCGATTGAGTCGAGCGCGCGGGAGGCCTTGTGCAGGTCGACTGGATCGGGGTGCGATTCTGCCATGTGACAGGAAGTTAGCGGCTTACCCGGTCAGGACAAGCGCGGGCGCGACTATTTCAGCGCTGCTTTCCGGCGATGCGGGCAATTTCGGCCTTGACCAGCCGCTCGACGATTTCGGGTAAGTGGGTGTCCAGCCATTGTGCCAGCATCGGGCGCAACATTTCGCGCGTCAGGCCTTCCAGCGAGGTTTCGCCCGACCTTACGATTTGCGGTGAGGCGGGGGGCTCGGCGAGCATGGCGAGCGCAGCCAGCGATTGGCGCATGGCATCGGCGGCTTCGTTGTTCGTAAGTGCCTCGGAAGAATCCTCCTCAGCAATCGGCTCGCCTTCACCGGCCACTTCGGTGGCGATCATGCTCAGGTCTAGCACATCGTCTTCCTTGTCGGCGGACTGCTCGTCGCCGGACTGGGCCACCACACCATCCGTTTCGCGGCGGCGACGTTCGGCCTGCGCGGCTTCGCGATTGTCGCGCGCGATTACCTTCTTGATCGAATCGAGAATTTCCTCAACCGAGGGTTCGCCTTCCTGCCGCATAAGCCTCTGCCTATTCCTGAACTTGCGAAACTTCGCCGTCCTGTGCCGGGATGTCAACGGTGCGCGTTGACCTGGCCACCGGGTCGGGATCGCTTTGCCAATCGATCAATATGTCACGCGCGCGCTCGTAATTGGTGACAGGGTCATAGAGCTGCACATCGGCATCCAGCCCCAGATCGCGCGCTTCGGCGCGCCCCATGGCGGCGAGCACGGAGAAGCCAGCGACATATTCGTTGCGCATAGCAGTCACCAATTGCACACGCGCAGCCAGCAATTCCTGCTCTGCATTGAGCACGTCGAGAATCTGGCGGTTTCCGATCGAGTTTTCTGCCCGCACTCCCTCAAGGCTGAGCTCCGCGGCATCGACTGCTGCCTGTGTGGATTCGATTATGGCACGGGAGGCCCGCCAGCTCGAAAATGCGGCGCGAACCTGTGCGATGACACTGCGTTCGGTGGCAATCGCCTGCTCCAGCGCAGCGGAGCTTTGCGCCTGCGCCTGGCGTTGTTGCGCGGAGACGCGTCCACCTTGGAAGATCGGTAGCGATAATCGCAAGCCGGCCTGTGCGGTGGTGCTGACCTGGTCCGCCGAGCCGGTGCCCGGGATTGAGCCGAGCGTACCGAGGAAATTCTGGTACCCGCCGTTTGCAAAAGCCTCCAGACGGGGAAGGCGACCGGCACCTGCCACCTCAATGTCGAAACCGGCGGCAATGGCTCGTTCATGCGCGGCGATGAGATCCGGATTGTGTTCCAGTGCAAGATCGACAGCTTCATCTGCGCTTTCCGGCAATCCGGGTAGCGGAGGAGGAGCCTGAAGATCCGCAGGTGCGGACCCTACCAGCGCGATATAGTTTTCGCGCGCGCTGACCAGATTTGCCTGTGCGCTTTCGAGATCGCTGCGAGCAAGTGCGAGGCGACTTTCGGACTGGGCAACGTCAGTGCGGGTCAGCTCGCCAATCTCGAAGCGGTCGCTGGTGGCCTCCAGGTTTACCGCAAGCACATCGACGTTATTGGCCGAAAGAGAAACCACCGCCTCATTGCGGATGACGTCCATATAGGCGGCCACGACCTGCGAGAAGATGGCGCTTTCGGTTCCGCGGAGATCGGCGCGACCTGCCTGGACACGGCTCTTCGCTGCACGAATGCCATTGGCCACGCTGCCCCCTGAATAGATCGGCACGCTCAGGTCGAGATTGGCCGACAGCGAACGTTCCGGCGAAATGAAGCTGGAGCTGCTGCTTCTCAGAAACTCGGTCAGGTTGGCCGAGGAGCTGAGCGAGGGCAGGGCGCCAGCGCGCTGGATCGGCACATTTTCGTCTTGTGCCCTCTGCTGTGCGCGGGCAGCCTCCAATTGCGGATTTGAAGAATAGGCCTGAGCCAAGGCCTCTCTCAGCGTCTCCGCCGAGATAGGAGTAGCGGACAGGCACATGCCGACGAGCAGGGCTGCCTTCAGGGCCAATGCCCGCATGATCAGAAGCTCCAGGCTCTGGGTTTGTCGAATTCGGTCAAACGCGGCATACCGACGTCGAAAGTGGTCATCAACGCCGCTTCCTTGCCTACCTTCCGCCCCACGGCGATGCGGGTGAGGCCGTTGGCGACAAGGCCCGTGACGATACGGCCGTCATCGGTGAGCCGCTTCACCAGCACATCGGGAATATGCTCCACCGCGCCATCGATAAGGATCAAGTCGGCCTTCTTGCCCCCGCGCTTGGCTTCGACCGCCTCTTGCGGTGTCAGTACTTTCAGCGAACCAACCATGGGGCGCAGAAGTTCTGCCATGTAGCCGCTTCCGCCATCGACCAGGATCGCGGTTTCATTCGCTTTCGGAGCGGCTTCCTGCAGCAGCATGCCCTGCGCCAGCGGCGAGGCCAGGAATTGGCCATCACCGAGCGGTATGGCGCGGTCCATATAGGCGACGGACTTGTGCGCTTCGGGCACGCAGTTTTCGCGCGCCACTTCGCCCATGCGCGCGACAACCGCGCCGTCAGTGACACCACTGGTGCGCAGCTGGCTGTCCACCATCGCCTTGCGGGCGGCAGCAAATCCGGAGTCTCTTACGGGGGAATCGAGAAGGGTCACTATTTCTTGTCTCTCGTCGCTCTTGCCGGAGCGAGCCTTAGGCGTATGAGGGCGCAAGGCCAAGGGTTTTGGCGGATGTGTTAGCATCTCTTAGCAAGCACAACGCCAAGGGCATGTCGAAAATTGTATCAGCAGGAGATTTGTTTCGATGAACGACGTCACGATCATTCGCGAAGAGGACCTCATCGAAAGTGTCGCCGATGCGCTGCAATATATCTCCTATTATCATCCCATGGATTACATCAAGGCCCTGGGCAAGGCATATGAGGCCGAGCAAGGCCCGGCGGCGAAGGACGCCATCGCCCAGATCCTAACCAACAGCCGCATGTGTGCCGAAGGGCATCGTCCCATCTGCCAAGACACTGGTATCGTCAACGTCTTCGTGAAATGGGGGCAGGATTGCAGGCTGGAATCGACCAGTAGGCTGCAGGACGTAGTCGATGAGGGCGTGCGCCGCGCCTACACCCATCCG
>CAJXLD010000133.1 GCA_913055595.1 uncultured Altererythrobacter sp. | reverse complement strand
CAGGAGATCGATTTCGCCCTGCTGGTGGATGGCCTTGCCGCAGAGCGCGAACAGGGCATCACCATCGATGTCGCCTATCGCTTTTTCGCCACCGAAAAGCGCAAGTTCATCGTCGCCGATTGCCCGGGGCACGAGCAATATACGCGCAACATGGTCACCGGTGCCTCCACTGCAGACCTTGCCGTGATCCTCGTCGACGCGCGCAAGGGCGTGCTGGTGCAGACGCGCCGCCACAGCTTCCTGTGCCACCAGCTGGGCATCCGCAATATCGTGCTGGCGGTGAACAAGATGGACCTGATCGATTACGACCAGGCGAAGTATGATGCGATCGTCGAGGACTACCGCAAGTTCGCCGAAGAGATCGGCATCGAAAGCTTCGTGCCCATGCCGATCTCCGGTTTCAAGGGCGACAATATCACCGGCAATTCGGCCAATACGCCTTGGTATGACGGGCCGCCTCTGGTCGAGCATCTGGAAGGCGTGGAGCTCAATGCCACGCATGCGCTGGAGAAACCCTTTCGTATGTCGGTGCAGTGGGTCAATCGGCCCAATCTTGACTTTCGCGGCTTCTCAGGCCTGATCTCTGCCGGTTCAATCAAGCCGGGCGACGCCGTGCGTGTGCTGCCTTCGGGCAAGACCAGCACGGTCAAGTCCATCGTCACATTCGACGGCGAGCTGGAGGAGGCGCAGGCGGGCCAGTCGGTAACCATCTGTCTTGAAGACGAAATCGATTGTTCGCGCGGCAATGTCATCGCAGCGACGGACAATCCCCCCGAGGTTGCCGACCAGTTCGAAGCCAGCATCGTGTGGATGGATGACGAGCCGCTGCATGTCGGGCGCGGTTACTGGCTCAAGCTCGCCACACAGACAGTTTCCGCCACCGTTGCCGAGCCGAAATACGAGATCAACGTCAACACGATGGATCATCTCGCAGCCAAGACGCTCGAGCTCAATTCCATCGGCGTCGCCGAGGTGACGACCGACAGGCCGATCACTTTCGAATCCTATGCCGACAACCGCACGTTGGGCGGCTTCATTTTGGTCGACAAGATCACCAACCGCACGGTGGGTGCGGGCATGCTGCATTTCAGCCTGCGGCGCGCGCAGAACGTCCATTGGCAGGCAACCACGGTCACGCGTGAGCAGCATACCAATATCAAGAACCAGAAGCCGCTGGTGCTGTGGTTCACCGGCCTTTCCGGCTCGGGCAAGTCGACCATCGCCAATGAGGTGGAGCAGGGCCTGGCACGGATGAACCGCCACACCTTCCTGCTCGATGGCGACAATATCCGCCATGGCCTCAACAAGGATCTGGGCTTTACCGAGGCCGACCGGATCGAGAATATCCGCCGTATCGGCGAAGTGGCGAAACTGATGGCCGATGCCGGCCTGATCGTGCTCACCGCCTTCATCAGTCCCTTCCGGGCCGAGCGGCAGATGGTGCGCGACATGCTGCCCGATGGCGAATTTGTCGAGATCTTCGTCGATACGCCGCTCGAAGTGGCCGAGAAGCGCGATGTGAAGGGCCTCTACAAGAAGGCGCGTGCGGGTGAGCTGAAAAACTTCACCGGCATCGACAGCCCCTATGAAGCACCCGAGAGACCGGACATCACAGTCAATACAGTCGAGATGTCGCCTTCCGAAGCCGCCGATTACATCATCAAGCAGATCATCGGACGCATCTGATCATGACCGACGCCGAACTCGCCGCCCATCTTGCCGAGCAGGCGGGCAAGATCCTTCTTCAGGTGCGCGCCTCCGACATGTTCGAAGGCAAGGCGCTGGGCAAGGCGGGTGACGAAACCGCTAACCAGTTTCTTGTCCATGCCCTGCGCGCGCAGCGCCCCGATGACGGGCTGTTGTCCGAAGAAAGCAAGGATACGCAGGAACGTCTTTCCAAGTCGCGCGTCTGGATCGTCGATCCTGTCGACGGCACACGCGAATATGGCGAGGAACGCACTGACTGGGCGGTGCATGTTGCACTCGCCATCGATGGCCGCCCTGAGATTGGAGCCGTCGCGCTGCCCGGCCTCAACCTCGTCCTGCGTAACGACCAGCCGCAAGCCCTGCCCGCCGCCGCTGCAAAGCCGCGCCTAGTGGTTAGCCGCACGCGTCCGGCTACAGAAGCGGTAGCGGTCGCCGAGCGGATCGGAGGCGAACTGGTCGGCATGGGCAGCGCAGGGGCCAAGGCCATGGCCGTGGTCCGTGGCGAAGCGGAAATCTATCTCCACTCGGGCGGCCAGTTCGAATGGGACAGTTGTGCGCCCGCCGCCGTTGCACAAGCCTGCGGCCTGCATTGCAGTCGCATCGACGGATCTCCGCTGATCTACAACCAGGCCGATACCTACATGCCCGATCTGCTGATTTGCCGCCCCGAATGGGCGGAACGGGTGCTGCGCGAGGTTGCCGATCTGGCTGGCTGAAGCATGGCGGAAGAATTCCTCTCCGCCGGGCCTCGAAATTGGTAAGTGCAGATACTAAATCGCTTGGCAGCACCTCTGCCGAGCCGCTACATCTTCCGCATAAGAGAATTCGGAGAATGCCATGAAGATCCTCGTCCCCGTCAAGCGGGTGATCGATTACAATCTCAAACCACGCATCAAGGCCGATGGTTCGGGCGTCGATCTCGCCAATGTGAAGATGAGCATGAACCCGTTTGACGAGATCGCGGTGGAAGAAGCCCTGCGGTTGAAGGAATCCGGTGCGGCAGAAGAAGTTGTGGCTGTTTCGATCGGCCCGGCCAAGGCGCAGGAGACGTTAAGGACAGCGCTGGCCATGGGCGCCGACCGCGCGATTCTGGTCGAGACCGATGACGAGGTCGAACCGCTTGCCGTCGCCAAGATCCTCAAGGCCGTCGCCGAGGAAGAAGGCCCCGGCATCGTCATGCTGGGCAAGCAGGCGATCGACGACGATTCCAACCAGACTGGCCAGATGCTTGCCGCACTGATGGAGCGCCCGCAAGGCACCTTTGCCAGCAAGGTCGTGATCGAGGGTGACCACGTGTCGGTTACTCGCGAAGTCGATGGCGGGCTGGAAACGGTCAAGCTCTCCCTGCCAGCCATCATCACCACCGATCTGCGCCTCAACGAACCGCGCTATGCTTCGCTTCCCAATATCATGAAGGCAAAGAAGAAGCCGCTCGATGTGAAGAGCCCCGCTGACTACGGCGTCGACACCGCGCCGCGCCTGACAACGCTGAAGGTGACCGAGCCGCCTGTGCGACAGGCGGGCGAGATCGTGGGTGATGTCGATACGCTTGTGTCCAAACTCAAAGCCATGGGAGTTGCCTGATGAGCGCGCTGGTCCTCGCCGAACATGACGGCGGCAATCTCAACCCCGCAACGCTCGCCACGGTAACCGCTGCCGCGGCGCTGGGCGGCCCGGTCCATGTGCTCGTCGCCGGTGGTGACGATGCGCAAGCTGCTGCCGACGCCGCGTCCAAGGTCACCGGCGTGGAGAAGGTCCTGCTCGCCAACGATGCTGCCTACGCGCACCAGCTGGCCGAAAATGTCGCGCCATTGGTTGCCGGTCTGATGGACAGCTATGACGCCTTCCTCGCGCCCGCCACCACCACCGGCAAGAACATCGCCCCGCGCGTGGCTGCCCTGCTCGACGTGATGCAGGTCTCCGACATCATCAGCGTCGAAGGCCCCAAAACCTTCACCCGCCCGATCTATGCCGGCAATGCGATTGCCGCGGTCGAAAGCAGTGACGCCAAGCTGGTCATCACAGTGCGTATAACGGCCTTCGACAAGGCCGCTGCCGAGGGCGGTTCTGCCAGCGTCGAAGCTACCTCCGGCCCCGGCGATGCGGGCCTTTCAAGTTATATCGGTCTCGAAGCGACCGAGAGCGAGCGTCCCGAACTGACCAGCGCGAGCGTTATCGTCTCTGGCGGTCGTGCGCTCAGGGATGCGGAGACCTTCGAACAACTCATCACTCCGCTCGCGGACAAGCTCGGCGCTGCCATAGGCGCATCGCGCGCTGCTGTGGACGCAGGCTATGTGCCCAACGATTACCAGGTCGGCCAGACCGGGAAGATCGTTGCGCCCGAACTCTACATCGCCGTAGGGATCTCCGGCGCCATCCAGCACCTCGCCGGGATGAAGGATTCGAAGGTGATCGTGGCCATCAACAAGGATCCCGACGCTCCGATATTCCAGGTCGCCGATCTTGGCCTGGTGGCGGATTTGTTCGATGCCGTGCCCGAACTGACCAGCAAGCTTTAAGAACAAACCATGTTGGCGCCGGCCAGCAAGTGGACTTGCAGATCAATAATCCTTGCGGACCTCTAGCGCGACTTGTTCGCGGCTGAGCGACGACACCGATGCAAGCAGTTTCAGCCAGCTGGTCAGGCGGAATTCCAGCTGCGTCGCAGTATATCCCTGACCATCCGTCACTAGCTCGGCATAGATGCGCCGGGTAAAATATCGGCCCGCGGCGATCGCGGTGCCCCGATCAATGGAGGGATCGGGTGCCAACAGGCGCAGGCGATCAAGGCCTGCAGACTGGCGCAGCCTATTGATGGGTCCGATTCCGCCACCCGACCGCAACGAAGCCAGGGCCGAACCCAATTGCACTGCATCGAGCGGTGAAAGCTCATTCAGATTGCCGCCAAAGAGTATTCTCGAAAGCAACTCGTCTTCGGGCAAAGGAGGCGTTGAGCTAAGCGCAATGACCGGAGCAGTAGCTCGGCCGGTGACGGTCACATCCACATCGAGTCCATCAACCTGTGAGCTGGCAAGAATGTCGAGCACCGGGTCGGGCTGTACGGCTTCGTCGAACCGGATCTGTCCTCTCTCGAGCGCAAAAGAGGAGCCGGCGAAACTGAAGTCGCCACGGACAAGTCCCGCTTCTCCTCCTATCCGGGGGTCATCGACCGTGCCCCTTAGCCTTATGTCAGCATTCCATTCGCTTTGCAGGCCCATGCCTTCGACCGCAAACTGGTTGGCGGCCCTTGCATCAACAAGATAGGACCACGATGTATTGCGGCGAGCAACGGGCGCCCTTGTGGCCGGCAGGTTGACTTCCACGATCTCGATTTCAGGTATCGCTTCCGCTGCCTCCGCACGCCCAAGCTGCCAACGGCCACGGTCAATCCGAACGCGCCCCGCGATCGTGCCCCCTGTGCGATTGGACAGAATACGGATTGGTCCGGTCAAGGTCACCGAGATATCAGACCGGTCCAGAAGGCGTGCTTCCTCTGCTGCAATCCGGATATCGATTTCGGGACCGCGTTGGAGCAAGTCGGCAAAACCTATCCTGCCACTTCCACTGACCCTGCCGCTTTCCGCGGTCCTCCCAGAAAAACTGGTCAGTTGCAGGCTTGAGCCGGTGAAGCGGCCCCGCAAGGTGATGTCGCGAACATCCGTGCCGGTGATTCCGCTGCGCAGCCGCAAACCATCACCATGCATCGAACCCGAGATAATGGGAGCGGCGAGACTTCCGTCCAACGATGCCCGAAGCCCAAGCGGCCCAGTAACATCGAATGTGTCCACCCGGGCCAGGCGCCATAGCGACGAGGCAGGTCCATCGAACCGCAAATTCCCGGCCAAATTCCCGTCATAAAGCCGCTCGATCAATCCGCCCTCAGAAGGCAAGCCTGCAATCGACAGGTTCAGTCGGCCAACTTCCTCCGCATCCTCTTCCGCCACTGCCCTGATCTGCAACCCCCGCTCAGACAGAGCGGCATTGGCGACAATATCAACCGGTCGTGACGACAAAGTCAGCCCGGAGCGCGTGAAGTCCGCGATCCGCAGATTCGCCCTTGCAGTCGGCGCTCCATCGGACGGAACCGCCCAATCAAGATTACCGGAAGCGATACCTCCCAACCCGGTATCCGGCCTGACAATACCGAGCATCTCGAGCGGTATGTCGACAAGGCCAAGGCTGCCCTGCATCGCTCGGTCCGGGCCTCCCTGCGCCTCGGCCAGGAGGGAACCCTCGCCAAAGCGCACTTGCGAGCGATCAAGGCGCCACCCGCCGTCATCCAACCACGCCAACCTTGTCCGGCGGGGCATGGTGATCCGGTTGCCACGATATTGGCCTCGGACTGCGACTAGCGCCTCGGTGGGCTCGATTTCGCCTTCCAGCTGAAGCTCGAAGTCACTTCCCGGTGGTCCCGCAACCGCCAAGGCAGCCCTGCCACGACCGCCGACCATATCGGCCTGCCCCGCGGCCCGGCCAATAAAGAACTCCCCGAAACCGATGCCCTGCGCACTGAGTGTTCCGTGCAAGCTGCTTTCGCTTCCAAGATCCCCTTCGATTGCGACATCGGCACGCGTGATCGAAAATTCCGTGCGGCCACCGAAACGCGCATTGCGTGCGGCCAAGTCCGCGACATATCCCTGCGTACCGTTGGCCCGACGGAGAAGTCCGATAGAGCCATCGAGCCCTCCCCCGGACAAGTCGATATCGCCCAGTACCAATCCGTCTTCCAATTGCAGCTCACCGGTTACGCTGGTTCGCCAGACATCGAGCCGGTCGATGGCGATCCGGGGAGGCTCCGCCTCCGGCAAAAGCAATCGCAGCCTACCGTCAAACTCTCCAAGCAGGGATTGTCCTCGCGTCTCGATCCGGAACCCTCCGTCCATGGAGTTGAGGGCAATTTGCACGTCTTCGAGCCGCGCGGCATCGAAGGGCCGGTCCAGCGTGATTTCGGCCTGGACGACTTCACCCTGGCGGGTCGCGTTGAAACGAAGCGGCCCGTAGTTGCCATGCTCGCCATTGCCGGCCAGATCGAGCCTCTCGCCTTCCATTTGCCCTTCGAAGGCGAGGTCAAGTTTATCACTGGTCAGGCGGGAATCGCTAAAGATCAGAGGCATGCCTTCACCGGTCGAGAGCGTCCCGTTGAAGCCGATATCCTCGCCTGCAAGACTTCCGACGGCACTATTCTCGACGTTTGGGGCGCGGCCCGCAATTTGTGCGTCCAACTGCCAGGGTATGTCGCTGCCGACTTGGAAATCGAATGTGCTGTCGGCATCGACGGGTCCAAGTTCCGGCACTTGCAGATTGACGAAATCCGCCTCGCCGGAGACAGAATAGCTCGCCCGGGACAGGTCTGCATCAAGTTCGAATTGCGCTCCGAGCACTGGGGAGCTGAGTTGCAGGTCATCCGAACGCAGGGTCGAGCCCAGCATCTCCAATGTGCCTTCGAGACGCGAGCGGACGAGCACATTGTCAGCCTCCTCTATTCCCGTGAACACCCGAGCCACGTCGGTCGCCAGATCGATACTCCAGCCCTCCCTCTCCCGCCGTGCCACACCATTCTGCACGACACGTTCCAAAGTCGCTGGCGGGGTTACGATCCGTGCGACCTCCAGCCGATGATCTATGGAGAAATCGGAGAAGCGACCCTGGATCGTACCTGCCGCACGAGCTCCTTCCAGGCCGATATCGGAGCCGAACAGGTTCCGGTCCAGCAAAGCGATCGAAACGTCAAAATTCTCAAAACGATTGTCCGACAGGTCGATCCTGCCGTTCCCCTGCGCTTGCAGGGCAGCGCTTTGCAGACCGATTTCGCCGTCAAAGGTTCGGTCCTCGAAAGTGCCTCCGATGCTCAATGAAAGCGATTGGCCTGCCGCTCGGCCAACTACATCGTCATTTCCGCCAAACGGCAGAATTTCGCCATCCGCCCCATACAGACCCGAGCGATTGGACAACTCGAATCCTGCAATCTGATCCTCCGCACGGCGAAGGGAGAGTTCGCCGTCCCATTCACTCCATCCGCCCTC
>CAJXLD010000132.1 GCA_913055595.1 uncultured Altererythrobacter sp. | reverse complement strand
ATCTACATAGGCGCGCGTCATGGTGGCGCTTCCCGAGAGGTGCTGGACGGTGTTGAGCGCGCTGCGTTCGGCGGTCAGCATGGCGCGGGCGTTTCCTTCGAGCCGCATCAAATCGGTGCCTGCTGGAACCGACTGGCCCTCTTCCACCAGCACCTCGGCCTGCATTTGCGGATCAAGCGTACGGAAGAATGCCAGGGCAATGGGAAGGCCTGCCACCACGATCGGATCGCGACTGTCCATTACGCCCGAAAACCGTGCTTCTTCCGGAATGACGCTCTCGGCGGTCACATCATGCCCACCTCCGGGAAGGCCCGACCCCAGGTCCTCGTCCAGCGTGGCGCGGACGAAAGCGGCGATGTCGAAACCGGGGAGAGAACAACTACTCATGCGGTGCTTTTGGCCTTCTTTTTGTTTGGCCTCAAGCGCCGGCGTTCGCATCCGCTCACTTGGCTATCCTCGCCTGAATCCCTTCGCTTCGCTCCGGGGCGGCTGCGGGCGCGCGTTCGCGCTTGCGGGCCTTTGGCCCGATTCGGCGCATTTCATTGGGCGAAGCATGGCCCCTTGGTCACGGCAGTCAAAGGCCGACTGGCCGCCCGCAGGTGCCCCGCAGTCCGAAGGACGGAGGGAACAGCACCGAGGACGAAGGCGCGGATGCGCCTTCGCAAAACAAGTCAATGCACAAACCTCGCCACCACATCGCGGTAGCTGCGCGAGACCTTCACCTCCGCCCCGCTCTCCAGCACCAGGAAGCATTCGCCATTGGTGTGCGGCCGGACTTGCCGCACCTGGTCGAGATTGACGATGGTGGAACGGTGCACTCGCTGGAAGGTCTTCGGGTCCAGACGGCGTTCGAGGTCCTTCATCGTTTCGCGCAGGATCAGCGAGTTATCGCCGGTATAAATGCACATGTAATCGCCCGCCGCCTCGATATGTTCGATGGTGTCGACATCGACGCGGAAGATCTTGCCGCGATCCTTTACATTGATCATTCGTTCATAGCGGCCAACCGCTTCGCCATCGCTTGCCATGTCATCGAGGCTTTCGGGACTGACTTCGGCCAGCACGGATTTGAGCTTTTCTGCTTCTTCCGAAGAGCGCTTTTCTGCCAGTCGTACGCGCACCCGCTCCAGCGTATCCGCCAGCTTGGCTTCGTCCACCGGTTTCATCAAATAATTGACCGCATTGGCTTCGAAAGCGCGGATGGCATGCTCCTGATATGCGGTGACGAAGACGAATAGCGGCGGTTCGATTTCCATCACGCCCTTGACCACCGAAAAGCCATCAAAACCGGGCATCTGGATATCGAGGAATACGAGGTCGGGTTTTTCCGTCTTGATCGCCCGAATTGCTTCACGGCCATTGGCGCAGGTTTCAATCACTTCGACATCGGGGAAAGCTTCCAGGCGAAGCTGGAGACCCTGGATGGCGAGTTTCTCGTCATCGACGATGATTGTTCGGATGGTCATGTCGTGCTTCCCATTGGCTGCTCTTGCAGCTGCCGCTTGTCAACTTGTGACGCTGGAAGATTGGCTGCAGCGCCCTCTTCTTCTGCATTGGCAAGTTCAAGCGGCAGCTCGATGGTCACGGTAAAGCCCCCTTCTGCTGGCGTTTCGATAGCGAAGCGATGATCCGTGCCATATGCCTGGGCCAACCGGTTGCGGATATTGGCCAAGCCTACGCCCGTTGAAACCGTGCGGCCCGGCGCAGGGTTGTTTGCCATGATTTCCGTGCGGTGAGAGCCTTGAACGCCCGGGCCGGTATCGGACACCCTCAGGCGCAAGCGATTGCCCGTCACTTGGGCTGACAGGCTTATCCGGGCGCCCTCTTCCTGCGCGGAAACGCCATATTTGATGGCATTTTCGACCAGCGGCTGCAGGAGCATGGACGGGATCATTGCGTTGGCTGCGGCCGGATCGACAAGGAACTCCGTGCGCAAGCGCTCTTCGAACCGCATCCGTTCGATTTCGAGGTAGAGCTGTAGCGTCTCCACTTCTTGCGCCACGGTCACCTTGCTTCCCGGCTCGCTTACCAGGGTGTGGCGCAGGAATGCGGACAGGCGCGTAAGCATGGCATTGGCGGGTTCGGTTTGCTTGAGCAGAACCAGCGTGCTGATGGAATTGAGCGTGTTGAACAGGAAATGCGGGTTGAGCTGGTAGCGCAGCATGGCCAGCTGCGCACTGGTTGCCTGGGCTTCCAGCCGTTCGAGCCTGTCATTCTGCTCCTCCACCTGGAGGAAGAAATTGATCGCGTAATAGAGCGCCGACCATGCGGCGAGCAGCGTCATGTCGAGATAGAACACTCCCAACACAAGGTTGGTGAAGCCGGTTTCGCTGGCCTCGGGCCGCAGGCTTATCGTCCAGGCATTGATTGTGGCGGAGATGGCCACGGCAATGGCAAGAACAATGGTGGTCGCTCCCCAGGTCACCAGCGCGCGACGATTGATCAATTGCGAATAGATGACCGAGAGGATCAGGCTAATGGAAAATCCGGTGATCGTCGCGATCAGCACCGAGATCAAATATTCGGGCGGCTGGCTATTGGCGATCAACGTGGCCGAACGCAGAGCCATGGCACCGCCCCAGCCGATGAGCTGCAAGCGCCAGAAAGCACGGTTCTTGTCATCGAAGAAGGGCGTAGGCCGAAAGGGCAGCATGGCAATGCCGCCATTCGCACCCGTTTGGGGCGCGGCTTTCGAAAGCATAGGTTTGCGCGCCATCATCAAGCGCCAGCCTATCAGGAATCGCGCGCTTCGGCGATTGCCTGTTCGATCGCTCGGCGACCGACAGCGCCATTAAAGGTTCTTTCCCCGATCACCCAGGACGGCGTGCCGGAAAATCCTATGCTCTGGGCAAGATAGACGTTGTTCTGCAACTGCCCTTCGAATTGCCCGGACTCGATGGCGGCTCGTGCCAGTTCCAGGTTCACGCCCGCCTCATTGGCGGCGGCTTCTATGGTTTCCGGGGTCACCTGTCCTTGATCGAACATGGCCAGATGGAACTGCTCGAAGACACCTTGCTGCGCTGCCGCCAACGCCATGCGTGCCGCTTCGGCGCTTTGCGCGGTCAGGATGGGATATTCGCGTATGACCACTCGCAGATCGGGGTTGTTTTCAATCAGGGCCGCCACATCGGCCACGCTTTGCCGGCAATAGCCGCATGCGTAATCGGAAAATTCGACCAGAGTGATGCTGCCCTCGGGATTGCCCATCACGGCACCGGGAAAGGGGGTTTCGATTTCCTGTCGCAACGGCTCGATCGCTGCCATCATCTCTCGCCGCTGCAAGACCTGCATCGCTTCGGGCAATACTTCCGGGTGGGCCAGCAGGTAGTTGCGCGTCTGGCTTTCGCCCAAACCGGAGAAGGACCAGAGCGCAGCCCCGGCGAAACCCGAAACAAGGGCGATTGCGATTGTGGCGATCCAGCGCATAGGTGAGAGCCTAATTCCGTTCTTCGAGGCGTTCAATGTAGGAGCGGGCCTCTATGGCCACATCCTGCGCGCGAATCCAGTCCGGCGATCCGGCGGGCAGGCCTGCTTCGGCGGCACGAGCACTTTGCAGGGCGGCGCGCGGATTGCCCGACATGATCTGCTGTTCGGCACTCGCCAATTGCGCGCGCGGGATATCGCCGCGTTGACCGTACACTACGCCCAGTTGATACCAGGCGAAGGGATTTGCCCGATCGCGGCCCACTGCTGCGCGCAAAACCTGTTCCGCTTCGTCCAGATGGCGAGGGTTCTCGGTCGCCAACAAGGCATGGCCAAGCATAGGCGCGATGAGAGGGTTGGCACCGGTCAGCTCGACCGATCTCCGCAGGGGCCCAAGCGCTTCGGACGGCCGGCCCGATTCCAGCAGGATCTGGCCCTTCAACTCCAGGAAAAAGGGGTTGTCCGGTTCTTCGGCCAGCAATCCATCGGCCTCGGCCAATGCGCGTTCGACGAGCGCATCCTTGTGATAGGCGTAAGCGCGGGCATAGCGCGCGGCTATGCTGTTGTCGTGTGCAGGATAGGCGGTAAGCGTGCGTTCGGGCGTATTCTGGAATCCGAAGAGCTTAGCCTTGATCCTTTCAAAACGCTGTTGTTCGATCGGATCGGGCGGCACGTCCCATGCGGGGTCTGCCGCATAACCATCGCGCAAAGCGGCAATGCGGTTGCCGGATAGCGGGTGGGTGCGTGCAAACTCCGTGTCATCATCCTGGCTGAAGCCACGGCGGAATTCATAGGCCTGCAGCTTGCGGAAGAATTCGAGACTGCCGCGCCCGGTGATGCCTGCGTCGGAGAGATATTGAGCGCCTGCGGCATCGGCGCTGGCTTCCTGTGTGCGGGTGAAGGCCAGGAAAGAGCCCATCGCCGCTTGTTGGCCCAGCGCCATCACGCCCATTGCCGCCTCGCCTCCACCAGCCAGAGCGGCGGCGATGCCGGCCAAGGCGGAAAGCAGGGTTATGCGCGTGGCATTACCGGCCCCTTCCGAATAGCGGATGATATGGCCGCCGGTGATGTGGCCGAGCTCGTGTGCCAGCACACCCTGTATTTCGTTGGCCGTATCGGCTGCGTGGATCAGCCCCGCATGCACATAGATGCGCTGGCCGCCTGCGACGAAGGCGTTGATCGACCTGTCGTCAAGGAGCACAACCTCTACTGCGCCCTCACCCAGCCCGGCCGCTTCGGCCAGCGGGTCGACCAGGTCCTGCAGCAATTCTTCGGTTTCTGCATCGCGCAGCACGCTTTGCGCGGCAGCAGGCTGCGCGCTTGCCATTACAAGAGACAGGGCGGCGAGAATATGGGCGACTATTCGCATGCGGGCACTGTGCTAGCGCCTCTGCCCCTGAACGGGAACTGAAGACTTCGCAACCAGGGACCGATTGATCGCCTTTTTGGGGGGTTGGCGGCGGTTTTACCCGATCAGCTTGCGGGCTGCCTTTTCGACCAGTGCGGTGTCTTCGGGTACTTCGCCCAACACCACGACCTCGCCGCTTTCGGTCCGCCGCACCATAACCAGAGCAAATTCCTCGCCCATACCGGAGATGGCATCAAAGCCGCGCGGCTCGATCGCGCGCAATTTCCTGGCAATGGACTTGCGCGGCCCCTTGGCCACCACCTTGTCCGGCTTGCCGCTTTCCGCGCGGCGCAACCGGCGCTCTTCCCTCACCACGCCTTTGAGGCCGCCATCGGCCTGGCGCAGGAAATCTGCGAGAGTTCCGAACTCGAGGCCGAGGCGTTGTGCATGGGTCAGCGCGGCGGCATATTCCGTCAGGCGCGTCTTGTCGTAATCCACGCCGAAGACCAGCTTGACCACGGGCGTCATCGGCGCGCGCTCCTGCATGGTCAGCCCGGCGTCTTCCACCATTTCGGCGAATTCGTTGGGCGAAGCGAAGGCGGCGAGGGCGAAATCATGCGCCCTTCCTATCGCTTCATACAAGGCGTTGCGTGTGCGGTCTTCACTGCTGCGCGCCTCGTCCGCGAGTTCGCGTGCGGAGGCGAGCCAGTCATAGAGGCCCATCTCTGCAGGGTCCATTTCCGCCTCGCCGAAATGCTCAAGGTCGAGTGGAGCTTCCACCGTTTGTGTGACCGGAGCGATGTCTTCCACCGGATGCGCCAATTTTTGGGGCATTTCCGCCTGTTCGGGAAGGCCGGCCTGGAAGTCCTGCTCCACATGCGTCGCGGACGCATCCTCCTGAGTTTCGGGCAAGCCAAAAGAAGGGGCGGGCAACTCTGCTTCCGTATCTTGCGGTGCGCCCATGGCCGTGTCATCTGCCCAGTCTGACGAGGTGTCGATCGGCTGCATGCTCTTCGGCACGCTCGGCGTTTCGAGGGCCTGGCCGATTTCGAGGAGCAACTCTTCAGCTTCCTCAGGGTTGGCCATCTCCTTCCAGTTGATGACGCCGAAGATGAAATCGATCGTCTCGTCGTCGCTGGAGAAGGGAAGAAGGATACCGCGATAGAGGATGGTCGCGCCGCGCTGGTTCACGAATTCGGCTTCGAAACCGATCGGGGCCTGGTTGGCGAGAATTTGCATGTAATGATCGGTGATACGACTCAGCAGCGAGCGTGCGGGCACATCCGAGAGGCGGTTGATGACGGCGCCATCGGCACCGCATTCGCTGGCCAGCTTTGCCCCAAGGAAGGAGATTGCAGGGTCTTCGATGCCATGGGAAAAGTCGAGCAGAACGCCATTGGGGCCGAAATCGGGCAGTGACTCCGGATCGAGGTCTTCGACATTGGGGAGATTGCGATCCTCCAGCAGGCCGGCCCAGAAGTTGTAGGCGCGCACCTGCATGCGGCGCTCGTCGGTGCCAATTTCGGGCGGAGGGGCGTCGTGGACGGCCTCTTCCTCATAGGGCTCATCCGCAATCGATCCGCCCAGATCGCCAAAATTGCCTCGTAAAGTGTCCATAGGACCTAAACCCCTAGAATCTCATATGCGGGGCATATTGGCGCGACGTGGTAAATTAACTGTTAAGTTGTGCCGATAAGCTTTGGCGTCGAAAGATTGACGTCACTGGCCAATCATCCTTGACGTCACAGCATGTAGCGCATGCGAATTGTCTGGCTGACTTCGGCCGTGCCGACATCGAATGCGGCATCCTCAAAATGCGGGGGCCCAAAGCTCACCCGAGCATCGCGGGAAAACCCGAAACCTTCCCGCGGGACAAGGCCAAGAAGGCGGTCTATCCGGTCATTTTCGTTCTCGTCATGCAGCAAGGCGATGGCATAGGTGCCGGGCAAGACATTCTCGAAATCGAAAGAGAGGCCTTCTTCGGCCCGCAAGGAAGCCTGATAGGATCCGTCGCCCTCCTCGCACTTTGTAAAGCGCTCCGGATCGGCCGACATGCAGGCATGCACCATTCCTTTGGCATTGCGCAGATTGGTGATGGTGACGTGAACGCTCGTCATTTGCGGCCCTGCAGAAGCAGAGACGGCCGACGTCGCAAACGCGCATGACGTCACTGTTGCAAGGGTGCAGAAAGCCCGCGATCGGTACCACATAGCCTGTCCCAAAAACGAAAATAGAGCCCGAAATTGCATAGATATTCGTCGTGATGCTTCTGATGGTGGCTGGCCGTTATCAGCCAATTTCCTAATTGCGAATGAACAATCCATCGCGGAAACATCTCCCATCCCATGTGATTGGTAACGCCCATCAGTGTCATTATCGACAATACAACTCCCAGCACGGCGATGTGGATCGGAATCAGAAATACCAGCGCGGGGATGACGACCGCCCCGGTTACCGCCTCGATGGGGTGAAAGCTCATCGCCGCCCAGGCCGTAGGCGGGCGGCTGGCGTGATGCACGGCGTGGGCGAGCCGGAACCACCTGGGCACATGCATCCAGCGATGCGTCCAGTAGAACCACGTGTCGTGAAGGAAGAGGTAGAGCAGCAGCGAGAGCGGCATATACCACAGGGGGTAAGCGCCCGCATCCATATAGATCAGCGTCCAGCCATGCTCCTGCCAGCCCCAGGCGACGACGCCGGCCGGGACGCCGTAAATGGCGGCAGAGGCGAGTGACCAGACGATTTCCTTGCGGATCTGAGGCTCCAGCCCGCGGTAGAGGTCCGGATGCAATCTTGACGTCACCCACGCAAAGATCCCGCTGGAGAGCAGGTAGCGCACACCGACGATCAGCGTCATGGCCAGTGCAGAGAGGATGATCGCCAGTTCCATGGCGAATGACTAGCAAAGCGGTGGGGCCAGCAACAGACCTGTTGCAGCGCGTGTTACAAAAATGACAAGTTATATTGA
>CAJXLD010000131.1 GCA_913055595.1 uncultured Altererythrobacter sp. | reverse complement strand
GCCCTGGCTGGCCCCGCTGCTGAACGGCGTGGAGCACGCCAACTTCTTCGAAACCCGCGCCACCGAATATTCCAAGGGCGCGACCAAGGGCAACTGGCAGGACGTCTGGGCCAGCTTCGACAAACGCCAAAGCGCCAAGGCCGCCAACGAGGAAGAGGCCGTGGACGAAGGGCCGGATATGTTTGGCGAGGGTGGGAGCACTGAGGCGGCGGAGTGAGAGGCAAATAGCAGTTGATTATTGAATTTATTCAATCGGATGCATTCCCTCCAGCGGTTTTCTCGGCTGTAACATCGTTGCTAGCCATTGGATTGACCTATTGGCTACAGGCTCGTGCAAATCTCATTGCCTTCAGTCCAAATTCGACCTTCTTTCAACTCCAGACTGAAGGATCGAATAGCCCATCGGTCAACATCCGATCTGGCCAAGTCATGGTCCAAAATCTCGGAAGAAAGTCTGCAAACAATGTACAGATTGTCGCAGGCGCTGGTGGTGGACCTGCAGGTTACAATATTGTCCCACCGATAGAGCATCGCGCAGCTATCGATGAACACGGCCAATGGATCGTCGACATTCCATTCATTGGGCCAAAAGAAACTATCACGATCCAGATCTTGAATGGACCGAACATCGACTCAATTCGTTCGGAAGATGGGAATGCCAAGTTCGTTGAAGTTTTGCACCAAAGGCAATTTCCGCGCTGGATCAACCTCACAGCGGTCATGTTGATGCTCTCAGGCTTGATCGGATTAACCTTCTTGGCTGGAAACCTGCTTTTCTGACACGTTCTGCTTGATCTTGCAGGCAAGGAAATTCCGGGAACAGCAAACCCAACACTACAAACTGACCGCATTCCCCTCCCGCTTGCGGGAGGGGTTAGGGGTGGGCCTGCAAGGCTTGCCGATTGGCACTGCCCTCCCCGTTGTGACTAGGCTCACTTTGGTTCGCCAAGTCTCACGACCCTCCCGCGGGAGGGTTGGTCAGGAATTTGCCTTCAGCTTCGTTACTGCCTGCCGAATAGCTTCGGCCACCTCTACCGTATTTCCCAACACAACCGCATTGGTGAAACGCAGCACGGTGTAGCCATTTGCGCGCATCCACGCGTCGCGAGTAGCATCGGAGCGGGGGTTGCGATCATGCGAGATGCCGTCGCATTCGACGACGAGCCTCAACTCGCGGCATAAGAAGTCGGCGAAATAGGGACCAACGGGCATCTGGCGACTGAACTTCGCACCGCATTGGCTGCGGGCGAGATATTGCCACAAGGCGCGCTCTGCCGGAGTCGCTTGGCGGCGCAGAGTTCTGGCTCGGCTTGTGTTCCGGGATTTCCATTCGGGCATCGCGCTTACCTTGCCCACCCCCAGCCCCTCCCGCAAGCGGGAGGGGAGTTTCGGCCCGTCTAGCCCCATCAAATGCAACTCGCCCTTCCATCCTCCCTCCTAACACGCCGACAACACCCGCGAATGCCATCAATGTGGCTGGAGCATAATGCGCCAGCCTGACTGGCCCAGATTGCCGATCCATGGGATTCCGGAGACAGCAAACCCGACACCTTAAACTGACCGCATTCCCCCTTTCGCAAGCAGGAGGGAAGTGTCCGGCTAACCCCTCAAACCCCCTCAATAATCGAACGGATCGGGCGGCGGCGTTTCGATGGGCGGGGCGCCGGGTTGTGGCTCGGGGATGGGCGGGGTTTCGGGCGGGCCGGGGTCGGGTGTGTACGGTTCGGGCGGCGTGGGCGTCTCGGGCGGAGTGCCGGGCTCGGGCGTTTCGGGCCGGCGCGGAGGTTGCGGCGGGCTGGGCGGTTCGGGTGCCTGCCCGGCCTGCATCGGTGTGCCGGTGCTACCAATGGCGTTGCTCAATGTCATGCGATCATGCTCCTTGCCCCGTTCGATTGCCCCGCGATCCCCTTCTTGACCCTTCTCAAAGCGACTCGTGCGCCCATGTTATAAGGGTAACGCAAGAAAGGAGAGACAGACATGCAGGATACCACGATCGAAGATCGCAAGAGGGAACTGCGCAACCTGCTCGACCAGATCGAGGCGCATCCCGAGAAGGCCTTTACCGAAGAGCGCAAGCGCGTAGCGGTGCTACAGGGCATGTTGCTCGCGCATGAGAAGGCGCAGGACTGAGCCCGAACGCCCGCGCGATAGGTGCTGCCTCTGGCGTCACACGCGTCATCCGCGTTAGACTTTGCCGCGCGGGCGATTCGACCATGCCCGCACAATGAGGAGTCATCTCTATGAACACACGTTCCACCCTCCTGCACAAATCCGCCACAGCAGCGCTGGCCGGGGCTCTCGCTCTCTCGCTCGCCGCCTGTCAGGGGGAAGAGCCCGCTTTCGAAGCCGGTGCCGAGGATATGAGCGAAGGCGAGCTGGTGGTCGATGGCCAGGAACCCGACGAGATCGCGGTAGACCTGCCCGAAACGCCTGTGACCCCTGTCACCGAGGATGAAGAGGGCGCAGAAGAAGCCCCGGCCGAGGCCGAAACCGAATAGTTCCGCACGGCGGAGGCAGGGCTCCACAGTCAACCCGAATTGCTGCAATGCAATATACCCCCTTGCAATTGCGAGGGGCATGTCCCATCTTCGCATCTGCGGACCGGGCCCCTCTGGCGGGCGTGCTTCTTGTGAAGGCGCTCGTGATGTCGGACCGCATCGGACAGCCGATGCGTTCTTGACCGGGTACCCCCTCCACCCGGAACACCAGGCGCATCGGTTGGCCGATCCTCTTGTCTATCAGGAAGGATATTTGCGCCCGTGACCGAATTTCTTGCCGCCGACTGGCTCGGAACCCCCGTGTGGTTCTGGGCCGCCTTCCTTGCCATCGTCGCCCTGCTGACGGCCTTCGACCTCGGCGTGCTCAATCGCGAGGACAAGGAACTGGGGATCGGCGAAAGCCTCAAGCTCTCCGCCTTCTATATCGGCGTCGCCATGCTGTTCGGCGCCTGGGTGTGGGCGGAACGCGGCGCCACGGCGGCGAGCGAATATTACACGGGCTTCTTCATCGAAAAGGCGCTGTCGATCGACAATGTCTTCGTCATCAGCCTGATCTTTTCGACCTTCGCCATTCCGCCCAAATACCAGTATCGCGCGCTGCTATGGGGCATCATGGCGGTGATCGTGCTGCGCGGATTGATGATCGCGGGCGGCGCGGCGCTGCTGGCAGAGGCCTATTGGGTGCTTTACCTATTCGCCGCCTTCCTGGTTGTGACGGGTGTGAAGATGTTCTTCGCCGGCGACGAGCCGATGGATGTTGGCAACAACCGCGCGGTCAAATGGATCAGCACGCATATGCGCGTGACCAAGGAACTCCACGGGCAGAAATTCTTCGTCAAGGAGCGGGACGAAAAGACCGGCAAGCTGGTCCGCTCGGCCACGCCGCTGTTCCTCGCGCTTGTGGTGGTGAACCTCGCGGACCTCGTCTTCGCGGTGGATTCGGTACCGGCGATCTTTGCGATCACCACCGACACCTTCATCGTCTATACCAGCAATATCTTCGCCATCCTTGGCCTGCGCGCACTCTATTTCGCGCTTTCGGCCATGATCCACCGCTTCCATTACCTGAAATACGCGCTGGCCGCGGTGCTGGTCTTTATCGGTTCGAAGATCTTTGTGGCGGATTTCCTGATGGACGGCGGCAAGTTCCCGGCATGGATCAGCCTTGCCGTTACCTTCGGCCTGATCGCGACTGGCGTGCTCTATTCGCTGTGGAAGACGAAGGGAGAAGAGGAGCCCGACTGGCCCGCTCAGGGGTGAGGTGGCGATTGCGTTAGCTGCGCAGGATCTTGTCCAGCGTCTTGCCGCGCGCCAGCTCGTCCACCAGCTTGTCGAGATAGCGGATCTCGCGCATCAGCGGTTCCGCCACATCTTCCACGCGTACGCCGCAAACCACGCCGGTGATCAGGGTGCGATCCGGGTTTAGGGCGGGTGCCTTGGCAAAGAAGTTCTCGAAATCGCGCTCATCGGCCAGAACTTCGGTCAGCCCGGCTTCATCATAGCCGGTCAGCCATTCGACAATGGCATCCACCTCAGCCTTGCTGCGCCCCTTCTTCTCCGCCTTGGCGACATAGAGCGGATAGACCTTGGCGAAGCTCATGGAATAGATCTTGTGGCCTGCCATGGCGCTAATTCGCTTCTGGCATCTGGTAGGGAGGGATCGGCTGGAGCAGATCGAATTCCTCGGTCAATGGCGGATGCCCCAGCGCGGGCCAGTCGATTTCCTCCTGCTGGACATGCGTATCCGGCAGCCGATCGAGCAGGTCGCGGATCAGCGTCAGCCGCCCCAGTTTCTGGTCGTTGTAATCGATCACCGTCCAGGGCGCATATTCGGTGTGCGTTGCGCGGAACATTGCCTCGCGTGCGGCGGAATATTCGGCAAAGCGCGTGCGCGCCTTGATATCGATGGGGGAGAGCTTCCAGCGCTTGAGCGGGTCCTCCACCCGTTCTGCAAAACGCTGCTCCTGCTCCTCCTGGTTACAGGATAGCCAGTATTTGAACAGGCGGATGCCGTCATCCACCAGCATGCGTTCGAAACGCGGGGCATCGTGCAGGAAGGCTTCAACCTGTTCGTCTGTGGCAAAGTCCATCACCTTTTCCACGCCCGCGCGATTGTACCAGCTGCGGTCGAACAGCACGATCTCGCCCGCGGCGGGAAGGTGCGGGACATAGCGCTGGAAATACCATTGCGTGCGCTCGGTCTCGGAGGGTTTGGGCAGGGCGACCACGCGACACTGGCGCGGATTTATCCGCTCGCTGATCGCCTTGATCGTGCCGCCCTTGCCGGCGGTGTCCCTGCCTTCGAAGAGAACGAGGATCCGTTCGCCCTTTGCCCTGGCCCATTGCGCCATCGCCACCAGCTCATGCTCCAGCGGCTCCAGCGCGTCTTCATAGTCCTTGCGTTCCATGCGGCATTCTTCTCACCTGGGGCGGGCAACGGCAAGAGGCGCAAGAGCGAGAAGAGAGTATACGCGCATCCAGTAACCTTTGCGTCAGTCGCGACGAAAGGAGTGCAGGCACTGTCCGCGATAGCGTCATCGCAGGATGGTGCCACCAGCCCCCACGGCTGCGGATGAGCGCTTGGTCCCGCTCAAAGCGGCCATGGCGTGCGAAGGCAAGACGGTACTTCACCCCAAGACGTCTTGCCTTCGCCGCCTTTCAGGCGCTGCACCAATCCCCCCTGCGACCCTGCCACACTTCGGCGAGACCTTCGGAGACCAGCACATCGCCCAGGCTCTGCCCGTCACGCGTAATGACGCGCAGCAGGCGGCCAAAGCGATCCTTATCGCGCCCCTCGCGCAGCAGCGAAAAGGGGCCGGAATTGAGAAGGTTGGTCAGCCTCCTCGTTGCCCGCTCGCCCAGTTCTGCTTCGGCGGAGCAAGCCGGGCGTGAAATCTCTGGCGTGTTGATATCGGCCAGGCGGATCTTGCTACCCCGATACCAGATCGTGTCACCGTCAACCACGCAGGTGACCCTTCCGCTGCCGCTGCAGCGGGAAAAGGTGCCCTGCTCCCGGTCCTGCGCAATTAAGGGTTGGGGTGCGATCAGCAGGAACAAGAGCAAGGCAAATCGCACAATGGTGCCGTAATATTGCCGGCTCCATTCCCGGCATATCCGTATGGCTACGCATCAGGGTTCTTACCCAGCATGGCTAGGCAGTACGGCCCAAAGCGACTATTGCGCGCAACACTATGACCAATTGTCGTGACAAGCAGATGCTGGCCAAGGCCGAAACGCTGATCGAGGCCCTGCCCTATTTCCAGCGCTATGCGGGGCGCAGCTTCGTGGTGAAATATGGCGGCCATGCCATGGGCGACCCCGAAGCGGCGCAGGATTTCGCCGAGGATATCGTGCTGCTGAAAGCTGTCGGCATCAACCCGGTGGTGGTGCATGGTGGTGGCCCGCAGATCGGCGCGATGCTGAAGAAGCTGGGCGTGGAATCGCAATTCGTCGATGGCTTGCGCGTGACCGACAAGGAAACCGCCAGCGTTGCCGAAATGGTGCTGTCGGGTGCGATCAACAAGGAACTTGTCAGCTGGATCAACCAGGCCGGCGGCAAGGCGATCGGCCTGTCGGGCAAGGACGGCAAGATGGTGCGCGCGGAAAAGGTCACGCGCACGGTCAAGGATCCGGACAGCCAGATCGAACAGGCGGTCGATCTGGGCTTCGTCGGTGAACCCAGGGATGTCGACATCACTGTGCTCAAGACGGTAAGCGATGCCGGCATGATCCCGATCATCGCGCCTATCGACACTGACGGCGCAGGACACACCTACAATATCAATGCCGATACCATGGCGGGCGCAATCGCCGCCGCATTGGGCGCAGCGCGGCTGTTCCTGCTGACCGATGTCACCGGCGTGCTCGACAAGGAAGGCAAGCTGCTTACCGACCTGCGTCCTGCCGATGTCGCCAGGCTCAAGGACGACGGCACGATCACGGGCGGCATGATCCCCAAGCTGGAAACCTGCGTCCATGCGGTGGAGGGCGGCTGCGAGGCGGCCGTGGTGCTCGATGGCCGCGTGCCGCATGCCATGCTGCTCGAGTTCTTCACCAGCCGCGGCGCGGGCACCCTCGTCAGCGCCGGTTAGGTCCAGCGCAACTACGCGTATTAGGCTGTTGATACACCCGTCCACTATGCGCTAGAACTTGCCTTGGGGACGCAGAAGGAAAGGTCATTTCGTGCTGCTCATCACATTGTCGCAGATCATCGGCTACCTGATCTCGATCATCATTTTCCTGGTGATCGCGCAATTCGTCATCGGCCTGCTGATTGCCTTTAACGTCATCAACATGCACAACGATTTCGTGCAGGCGATTTGGCGTTCGGTAAATGCCTTGCTCGATCCGATCCTAAATCCAATCCGGCGTCTTATGCCCAATACGGGCGCGATCGATTTCTCGCCGCTGGTGCTGATCGTGCTGCTCAATATCGTCAATATTGTGGTCAGCAATCTGGCCATAGCCGCCTATTAATCGGTCGGCCTTTGACAATCGACCCGTGCTGGCGCAGGTCGGTTTCATGAAAAACTTCTTTTCCTTTGGCGCTGTAGCTGCGCTACTGGGTGCCTCGCTTGTGCTTGGCGCGGTGGCCGCTCCCGCCGATGCCCAGCGCAGGAGAGACCATCGCCCACTGCCGCCGGTGGGTGAGCCGGGACTGGTTGCTGCCGCTGATATCGCCTTTGCCAAGGCCGCGCGCGAGGACGGGCAATGGACTGCCTTTCGCGAGTACGCTGCCGATAATGCTCTGCTCCATGGTGAAGGCGGCCCGATCGATGCGGGACCCTGGCTTGCCGATCAGGAGGATCCGGACAAATCGGTGCAATGGGGGCCGACGGAGGTTTGGTCGAGCTGCGACGGATCGCTGGCGGTCAGTTTTGGGCGGTTCCAGACGGCCGAAGGAATGTTCGGCAGCTATGCTACCGTATGGGAACTGCAGGACGATTTGCGGAGCTACAAATGGACCTATGACATCGGGGCGCTCGATAATCCGCAACCTCCACCTCCGCCGCCCGAAGCCGAACCGGACGAAGATACAATCATTGTTTCCGGGCTCGCAACGATCCGCGGGCATGTGGCGGATTGTTCCGGAGACCAGCCTGCGCTGATGGAGGCCCTCACCGTGCCGCTCAACTTCGAGATGGCCGCCACACCCGAAATGCAGGCCATCGCGCTGCGCCACAAGCCCCACGCCGTCTGCATCGTCCCCGAGAAGCGCGAGGAGCGCACCACCGAGGGCGGGCTCGAAGTGGCCCGCGAGGAGAACAAGCTCGCCCACTTCATCGCGCCCCTGGCCGAAGCCG
>CAJXLD010000130.1 GCA_913055595.1 uncultured Altererythrobacter sp. | reverse complement strand
GCCTGAACAATGCCGAAGGCGTCATGCTTTACGATGCAGAGGGCTTCCCCGATTTTCTCAAACCCATCGTCAAGCCGGCAATCGATTTCCTGAATGAGTTGCGCGAGGAAAGGGAAATCGACTGGACTTTCCTTTCGCCTGCCATGAACATCTTTGTCGGTGAGCGCAAAGGGCCGGGAAGTTTTCGCCTTGGCAAAGATGAGCTCGTGACCGACGAGGCGGGTGAGAGCAACATCTCTTATGCCGACTACGCCATCGCCATGGTCGACGAGCTTGAAAATCACGACCACAGCCGGGCGCGCTTCACGCTCGCATATGGCTAAGCGTGAGTTCCCGCGAAGGCGGGGACCTTTCGCGAAGATGCTGGAGGACCCCGCCTTCGCGGGGACTCACATCCAAGTTAGAAATTGTCCTTGGCGGCCCTCAGCGCTGCAAAGGTCTCGTAGGGCGCACTGCCGCCCCACTTGGCCTGCAATTCCGGCGCGTCGGCGCGCAGGAATGGGTTGGTCGCAATTTCGCGCGACAAGGGGAAGGGAACGGTCGGCACATCCTTTGCGCGCTTGGCAGTGATCTCCTCGACATAGGTTTGCAGCGATGCATTGTCCGGATCTGCGTGGAGAGCGAACTTGGCGTTCGCCGCGGTATATTCATGCGCGCAATAGAGCGTGGTGTCTCCCGGAAGGGCGCGCAAACGCTTGAGCGAATCCCAGAACTGCGGTGGCGTGCCTTCGAACATGCGGCCGCATCCGAGGGCGAAGAGCGAATCCCCGACAAACGCCATTCCCGCATTGGGCAGATGGTAAGCGATATGGCCCATCGTGTGGCCCGACACGTCGATCACTTGCGCATGGTGGTTGCCGATCGCCACGTGGTCGCCGTGAGACACAGTGCGGTCCACAGCAGCAATCTTGTCCGCATCGCCAGCAGGCGCTGTTACGCTGCAGCCGGTCGCCTCTTTGATGGCCTCGTTCCCGCCCGCGTGATCCGGATGCCAATGGGTGTTCCAGATCTGCGTGATGCGCCAGCCTTTGGCTTCTGCCTGATGCAGATATTCCGCCGCATCGGGAGTGTCGATGCAGACAGTCTCGTGGCTGTCAGTGTCGTGCAGGAGAAATCCGTAATTGTCGGAAAGGCAGGGGAATTGGTGGACTGTGAGCATGTCTATTCTGCAAGATTGAGTTGCCAGCTGACCCCGAATGGATCGGCAATCCAGGTAAAGAGCCTGCCAAAGCCATAATCATCGATGGGCATCATGATTTGGTCGCCCAGTTCTTCCGCCAATTCACGCAGTTGCGTTTCGTCGTCACACTCGATGTAGAACGATGCCGAAGGCGTGAAGGTGAAATCATGGACGGGCGGGCTGTCATTGAGCATCCATTCCGATCCTCCGATGCTGATGCGGGCAGACATCACCTGCCCTGTCATCTCGCCTTCGGTAAATTCGGCATACTCCAGTATCTTGAACTCTGGAACGACGCTCTGCCAAAGTTCGAGTGCCGCCTTTGCCTGGCCCTGGAACATGAGAAATGGTGCTGCTTTCATCCGGGCATTTTACACGAGCACCGGATAGAGAAAAGGCCCGCCCGCTCGGTTGAGCAGGCGGGCCATTTCGTAACCCTCAAGCAGGTGGGATGGACTTATTCGCCCTTCTTCAGGGCTTCGCCCAGGATGTCGCCAAGCGATGCGCCGGAATCGGCGGAACCGAACTGCGCAACAGCTTCCTTCTCTTCGGCGATCTGGTGTGCCTTGATCGAGAAGTTCGGCTTCTTCGAACGATCGAAACCGGTGACCATGGCATCCACCTTCTGGCCGGTCTGGAAGCGGTCGGGGCGCTGTTCGTCGCGATCGCGACCGAGGTCCGAACGCTTGATGAAGCCGGTCGCGCCATCGTCGCCAACCTGCACTTCGAGGCCGCCATCGCGCACTTCGAGAACGGTCACGGTGACGACTTCGCCACGACGCAGCGAGCCGCCTGCGGCACCACCTTCTGCCGGAGCACCCTTTTCGAGCTGCTTCATGCCCAGGCTGATGCGCTCCTTCTCCACATCGACGTCGAGGACTACGGCCTGGACCTCTTCACCCTTGCGGTGCAGGGCGAGGGCGTCTTCACCCGAAATGCCCCATGCGATGTCGGACATGTGAACCATGCCGTCCACATCGCCGGGCAGGCCGATAAACAGGCCGAATTCGGTGGCGTTCTTGACTTCACCGGTGACGGTTGCACCAACCGGATTCTTCTCGGCGAATTCTTCCCACGGATTGCGCTGGGCCTGCTTGAGGCCGAGCGAGATGCGGCGCTTGTCGGAATCGACTTCCAGCACGACAACTTCGACTTCCTGCGAGGTCGAAACGATCTTGCCCGGATGGACGTTCTTCTTGGTCCAGCTCATTTCGGAAACATGGACCAGGCCTTCGATGCCCGGTTCCAGTTCCACGAAAGCACCATATTCGGTGATGTTGGTGACAGTGCCGGTGATCTTGGCGCCAATCGGGTACTTGGCGCCAACGCCTTCCCACGGATCGCTTTCTAGCTGCTTCATGCCCAGCGAGATACGCTGCGTATCGGCATTGATGCGGACGATCTGGACGGTCACCGTCTGGCCGATTTCGATCACCTCGCTGGGGTGGTTGACGCGCTTGTAGCTCATGTCGGTGACATGCAGCAGGCCGTCGATACCGCCCAGATCCACGAAGGCACCGTAATCGGTGATGTTCTTGACCACGCCATCGACGACCTGGCCTTCTGCCAGACCTTCGATCAACTCGCTGCGCTGTTCGGCGCGCGTTTCTTCGAGGACGGCGCGACGCGAGACAACAATATTGCCGCGGCGGCGATCCATCTTCAGGATCTGGAATGGTTGCGGCATTTCCATCAGCGGTGTGACATCACGCACGGGGCGGATATCCACCTGCGAGCCGGGCAGGAAGGCCACGGCACCGTCGAGATCGACGGTGAAGCCACCCTTGACGCGGCCGAAGATACGGCCTTCGACACGCTTGCCTTCGCCGAATTCGCTTTCCAGCTTGTCCCATGCGGCTTCGCGACGTGCACGGTCACGGCTCAGCATGGCTTCGCCGTCAGCATTCTCGACGCGGTCGACAAAAACTTCGACTTCTGAGCCTACCGTCAGGCCGTGATCGTCGTCATTGCGGGCGAATTCGCGCAACGGAATGCGGCCTTCGCTCTTCAGGCCTACGTCGATGATGGCAAAGCCGTTTTCAATTGCAGTAACAGTGCCCTTGACCACGCGGCCTTCGAAGCCGCCGTCGGCACCGCCGAGCTGTTCGTCAAGAAGAGCCGCGAAATCGTCGCGGGTCGGGTTGGCAGAAGTAGCCATAGAATTGGGTTTCCTAATTCAGTCTTATTCCGGCCACCGGTTTGATCCGGGGTCTTTCTCCACCGCAGCACCATTGCCTTGGTGGGCCAAGAGGGCCGAACTGCCCGCATGACCGAATGCCGATGCAGGCGCCTTTCGAACAGGCCAGTTTGCGGACCTAAACACGCATGTATAGGCGACGTTGCGCCCCGGTAGGATGCCGACCATGCGTGGTTAGCGTGCCGCGAACTTGTTTCCTGTTCGTCAGACGGGCGCGCGCCTAGGCGAAAACGGAGGCAATGGCAAGGAAAACCACAAGGTTCGGCCCTTTCAATCAGGCATCTTGTTCCCGCCGCTTTTCTGTAGGAAAATGCAGTTGGGGAGGGAGTTCAACTATGAGCCCGCTTGTTCGCTGTCTGTCGGACTATCGCGAGTATCATCGAGATCGTCGCAATGTGGGAACGCATCTGGTCGGTATTCCGCTGATACTCCTCGCGCTGGAGATACTCTTGTCGCGCCCGATGTGGGAGGTTGGCACATATCTGCTTACGCCGGCGATCGTGTTTTCGGCACTCGCTGCGCTCTTCTATCTCCGGCTCGACATCAGGATTGGCCTGGTGATGACGGTGCTGCTGGCCATTTGTGCATGGACCGGGTTTGTGGTTGCCAGCCTGTCGACATGGGATTGGCTGGAGAACGGCATCAGCCTGTTCGTGGTAGGCTGGATTTTCCAGCTTGTCGGCCATGCCTATGAAGGCCGCAAGCCGGCCTTCATGGATGACCTGAAAAGCTTTCTCATCGGCCCGCTTTTCGTGGTGACGGAATTGGGGTTCGTATTGGGAATGCGGCAAGAATTGCGCGCTGAACTGGATCGCTCTGTTCGCTAGACAATCAGGGGCAGGGCTGCTGGCCGGTTGCCTGATTGACGATCTCGATGGCTTTGGTGATGGCCTGTTCACGGTCCAGATCGGAGGTATCGAGCAGAACGGCATCTTCTGCCGCCACAAGCGGCGCATTCTTGCGGTTCGTGTCCCTTTCATCGCGTCGGCGCAGATCATCCTCTATCTCAAGCAGCGTGTGGCTCTCGCCGCGTTCCTGCATCTCCTTCCAGCGTCGCTGCGCGCGTGCCTCGACGCTGGCAGTGACGAAGAGCTTCACATCGGCATCGGGCGCAATCACCGTGCCGATATCGCGTCCGTCCAGCACTGCGCCACCTTCCTGTTTGGCAAAGGCGCGTTGCCGCTCGAACAGCGCCTTGCGCACGGCGGGATGGACAGAAACGCGGCTTGCCAGCCCGCCCGTTTCCTCGCTGCGTAGTTCGGGGTGACCGAGCAGTTCGTCGGGAAAATTCGTCGCGCCCTGCGCCTCGTCAGGATCGCTGGGATCGCCGCCGTTGAGCTTCACCTGATATCCTACCGCGCGATAAAGCAGGCCGGTATCGAGATGCGGCAGGCGGAAATGCCTGCCCAGCGCCTTGGCGATGGTGCCTTTGCCCGAGGCGGTAGGTCCGTCGACGGCGATGATCATACTGAGAGGCTTTCCAACAGGGCGATGAAATTGGGAAAGCTCGTAGCAATCGGACGCACATCGTCCACCAGCACGCCGTCGCCGCTGGCAAGCCCCGCCACAGCCATGCTCATGGCGATGCGGTGGTCGAGATGAGTCGAAACGGCGGCATACTTGGGCGTGCCGGGCAGGGGAGTGCCGCCAGTGCCATGGATGGTCAGGCCGTCCTCATGCTCCTCGATCGTCGCGCCTGCCAGCGTCAACGCATCGGCCATGGCGCTTAGGCGGTCGCTTTCCTTGACGCGGAGTTCGTCAAGGCCGGTGGTGGTGGTAGTGCCCTCTGCCAGCGAGGCAGCGATGAAGAGCACGGGGAATTCGTCGATCATGCTGGGGGCGACTGCGGGATCGACCGCGATGCCTTTTAGCTGCGAATGACGAACACGCAGGTCGGCTACGGGTTCTCCGCCAACTTCGCGCGGGTTCACTTCCTCGATATCGCCGCCCATCTGGCGCAGCACGTCGAACAGCCCCGCACGCGTCGGGTTGAGGCCGACATTCTCGATCAGCACATCACTGCCCGGCACGATCAGCGCAGCGACCGCGAAGAATGCGGCAGAGGACGGATCGCCCGGAACGTCGATTTCCTGTGGCTCGAGTTCTGCCTCCCCATGCAGCGTGATGATGTGCTCGCCGTCTTTCTCTTCGACCGTCAAATCCGCACCAAAACCGCGCAGCATACGTTCGGAGTGGTCACGCGTGGGTACCGGCTCGATCACCGTGGTAATGCCGGCGGCGTTGAGACCGGCGAGCAGGACAGCGCTTTTAACCTGCGCCGATGCGACAGGCAGGCGATAGGTAATCGGCACGGCGGGGCTGATGCCGCGCAGGGTGAGGGGCAATGTCCCGCCTTCGCTCGCATCGAATTCGGCGCCAATCTGGCTGAGCGGATCTATCACGCGGCCCATGGGTCGTTTCGACAGGCTGGCATCGCCCACGAAAGTGGCGGTGATATCGTGGCTGGCTACAAGGCCCATCAACAGCCGCGTGGAGGTGCCGCTATTGCCCATCTCGATTGGCTCTGAGGGCTGCAGCAAGCCACCAACCCCAACGCCGTGGATCGACCATGTACCGTCATCCTCGCGCGTGATCGTGGCCCCCATCTGTCGCATTGCCTGGGCCGTGGCGAGCACGTCCTCGCCTTCCAGCAGGCCGGTCACGCGCGTTTCGCCCACCGCCAGCGCGCCCAGCATCAGCGAACGATGGCTGATAGACTTGTCGCCCGGGACGCGAATCCTGCCGGTCAGTGGCCCTGAAGGCATGAAGCGGCGCGGTTGCGGCGGGCTGTCTGGCGATGCGGACAATGCGGGTACTTTCCTCAAGATATGCGAGCGGGAAGCGTCTTTGACAGCGCCATGCCCCTATGGCAAGGCGCGCGCTTCTGCTTTTGGCCCCTTGATTTGAAGCAGCGAATCGGGAAAGGGGCGCATCCGGATTCGATATCGAATATTACGCCTGCCTGATGGCCGGTGAGACAAGGACATAGAGATTATGGTCAAGCCTGAATGGGGCACCAAGCGTAACTGCCCAAAATGCGGTGAACGCTTCTACGATCTGGGCAAGGAAGACCCGGTCACCTGCATCGAATGCGGCAATGAATGGACGCCGGAACCGGTCCTGAAGTCCAAGCAGCCGATTCCGTTCGAGGAAGAAGAAAAGAAGAAGGACGAGAAAGCGGATTCCGATCTCGCCGATGACGATCTTGAAGACATCGACGAGGATGATGATTCGCCGGATAACGATGTCGATCTGGGTGGCGATGACGACCTTGGCGTCGATACCGGATCGGATGAGGATAAGGACGACGATAACTAAAGTCGTCTCGTAGCAATTTACCCCTTGCGCTTGGGAGGCTTCGCCCATAAATGGCGCCCTCCCGCAAGGGTGGCATCTGTGATATAGATGCCAGACATGAATGGCACGGGGCCTTAGCTCAGCTGGGAGAGCGCAACACTGGCAGTGTTGAGGTCAGCGGTTCGATCCCGCTAGGCTCCACCATTCACTGAACAACTGGGTGAAATTCCCACGCTGGCCGACGAGTACTCGTCCGCCGGCGTTTTTCGCGTTTGGTGCGGTTTTGCACCGGTAAGGAGTGGCAAAGGCATATGTTCGATACGCTGTCCGACAATCTCGGCAATGTCTTCGATCGCCTGCGCGGGCGCGGCGCGCTGAGCGAGCAGGATGTGCGCGATGCCATGCGCGAAATTCGCGTGGCCTTGCTTGAAGCCGACGTGGCGCTGCCCGTCGCGCGCGATTTCATCAATCGCGTCACCGAGAAGGCGGTGGGCTCGCAGGTCCTGAAATCGGTCAAGCCGGGCCAGCAGGTCGTCAAGATCGTCAATGACGAGCTGGTCGCTATGCTCGGCGGCGAGGAAGAGACTGGCGGCGAGGGCGTTCCGCTCAATCTCGATGTCCGTCCACCTGCCGTGGTGATGATGGTCGGCCTGCAGGGCTCGGGCAAGACCACCAGCACCGCCAAGATCGCCAAGCTTCTCAAGGACAAGCACGGCAAGAAGCCAATGATGGCTTCGCTCGACGTCAATCGTCCGGCGGCGCAGGAACAGTTGGCTGTTTTGGGCGAACAGGCCAGTGTAGCCACGCTGCCGATTGTCGCGGGCCAGCAACCGGTCGATATCGCCAAGCGCGCCTTGCAAGCGGCGAAGCTGCAGAACGTCGATGTGCTGCTGCTCGACACCGCGGGCCGTCTGCATGTCGATGAAGCCCTGATGGCGGAAATGAAGGCTGTCGCTGGCGTTTCCGATCCAGTTGAAGTTCTGCTCGTCGTCGACTCGCTGACAGGTCAGGACGCGGTCAATGTCGCGCAAAGTTTCAGCGACGAAGTCCCGCTGACCGGCGTCGTGCTCACCCGTATGGATGGCGATGCACGCGGCGGTGCGGCGCTGTCCATGCGCGCCGTCACCGGCAA
>CAJXLD010000129.1 GCA_913055595.1 uncultured Altererythrobacter sp. | reverse complement strand
GTGGCGGTTCGGTAAGGCTGGAGGAACCCTCGAGCAGGTCGAGTGCAGACGTTATCGCACTTTCCGGACCGTCATGCGTCACCATTGCGACCAGCACCGGATCATCGCTGCTATCGTCGGGGTGGCCTTGCTGGATCAGGCTTTCAATGGAAACCCCCGCATCGCGCATGGCGGCGCTGATCTCCGCCAGAACGCCTGGGCGATCGGCCACGTTGAAACGAAGATAGGCGCGATTGATGCGCAATCCTGCATTGGCCGGCGCGGTCACCCGCAGGGCGGAAACCGGCAGGGAAAAAGGCGCGGTGACATTGCCGCGCGCAATGTCGATCAGGTCGGCGACGACGGCACTGGCGGTGGGTCCATCGCCCGCCCCCGCACCTTCGAACAGCAGGCGGCCGACGAAATTGCCTTCAGCGACCACGGCGTTGGTCGGGCCATCGACAGCAGCCAGTGGATGGTCCTTGGCCACCAGCACCGGCTGGACACGCTGGAACAGGCGCTGCTCGCCAGCTTCATCCTGCAAATCGGCGATACCCACGAGACGGATGACAAAGCCCAGCGCGTCTGCCTGGGCGATATCGGCAGCGCTGATGCGACTGATGCCCGAGGTGTCGACGGCAGCGAAGTCCACCGCGGTGCCAAATGCCAGCGCAGCAAGGAGAGACAGCTTGTGCGCCGCATCCACCCCTTCGATATCGAAAGTGGGATCGGCTTCGGCATAGCCCAGCTCCTGGGCATCCTTCAGCACATCGGAAAAGTCCGCGCCGGTGCTTTCCATCTGGCTGAGGATGTAATTGCAGGTGCCGTTGAGGATACCGTAGATGCGCTCGATGCGGTTCGCCGCTGCGCCCTCGCCCAGGCCCTTGATCACCGGAATTCCTCCGGCAACGGCAGCCTCGTATTTCAGCGCCACGCCCTGCTCTTCCGCTATAGCGGCCAGCTCCATGCCATGATGGGCAACCATGGCCTTGTTGGCGGTGACCAGCTGTTTGCCTCCGGACAGCGCGTTGCGTGCCAGTGCCAGCGCCGGGCCATCCGATCCGCCGACCAGTTCGACCACGGCATCGACATCGTCGCGCGCGGCCAGCGCCGTCATGTCGTCTTCCCAGGCGTAGGGGGAGAGATCGATGCCACGGTCCTTGCTGCGATCGCGCGCACAAACGGCAACCACCTGCAAAGGGCGACCGGCCCGGGCCGCAATCAGATCACCATTGGCTTCAAGCAGGCGGATTACGCCTGCGCCCACGGTTCCCAACCCTGCCAGCGCGATACGAAAAGGTGCGGTCATCGATTTCCCCGAAATTGAGTCAATTGGCTTTGGGGCGGGGCGTTACTGCGCGCAATGCCGCTTGGCTAGGGGCTGAGAACGCAATTGTTCACGATGTGCGTACGCATGCCCCGACTTGTTCGAGCACCAGCGCATAATCCGCCCTTGCCCGCTGGCGCGATTGGGTGTCGCTCTGGATAAATGCCTCGTCGGGCAGTTCGTCCGGCAGGAAACATGCGAGCGCATACCATTCGAGCGTTTCGGGAAGTGGCGGCCGCGCCGATTGGTCGACGATGTCGGTCCATGAGACGCCCCAGCTCGGCGCCATACCCGGTCGCCGCAAGACGGTGATCGCGGCGGGCGCACCGCTGCGCGTTTCAAGAAAGATCTGCGTCTCGGACTCGCCAGCAAGATTGCCAGGCACGGACATCACCTCATGCACGCCGGTTATGGCAGGCCATTGCTCGCCCTGCAGCAATTGCGTGAGCACATGGCGCACACGCTGCTCCCATGCAGGATTATCGGCAAACATCGCTTGGGGGCCAGCGAGCTGAATTTCGCCCGGCCGCCCTTCAACGCGACGCGCGAAGAGGAGAAAGCTCAACTCCTCAAGCTTTGGTCTTTTCCCTTCGGCATCGAGCGGCACGTCGACCAGGAAGCGCAGCGATCCTCCGATTGGAGCACTGCCCGACAGCAGTGCCTGGGTAATGGCTTCTATATATAGGCGCACATGGCCAGGGGTGACACCGGGCGCACGTTCCGGCGGCACGACAATCTGGTCTTCGACCATGGCCTTGACCACCATGTCGCTCGAACGGCTCAGTTCGATCAGGTCGACGTAAGTCAGGTCGGGGGTCAAATCGGGCGGTGCACTTTGGGCCCGAAGCGGCCCGGGGCCTGCCAGAATCGATGCAAGGGCCGTCGCACATACGCCCAAGAGAATCGCCTTGAAGGGGATTCGCGGCGAGTCGGTCATCAAAAGTTCCTCCGATTTGGTAATTGGCTTGCCATATATTGCGCGCAATTGAGAGTTAATCCCTCTTTAAACGGTCGAATCCGCTTTTGGCAGATAAAGCGATTGCCCAGAGGGAACAGTGCCGTTAAGACCCGCCGAGAACGGACCGACCGAACATAAGCAAAAGCACGGTCTGTCGGGAAGGGAAGTCATGAAAGATGATCTCCCCTTCTATCCGCTCTTGATCAACAGGGTGGAAATTCTCGCTGTGGCAGGCAAGCCTCCCGGTTTGCATTATGCTGCGTTGGCCAGACTTGTTCTGGTGAATGGAAATGGAGTGATGGGACTGGATGGCTTACGCTGACCAAGAAATGAACAGCAGTCGAATTACCTCGATTGTGATCGTTGCCCTCATCCACGTTGTGATTGGTTATGCACTGATCAGCGGCCTCGCCATATCGGCGGTCAAACAGGTCGTTCAGCGCGTCACCACTGTGGATATTGAGGAGCCTGAACCCGAACCGGAAGAGCCGCCGCCCCCGCCGCCGGAGCAAGAAGTTGCCCCGCCGCCGCCGGTTGCGCCACCTCCGCCGATTAATATTGCGCCGGCGCCGCCGCCAATTCGCACGCAGCCGAATATTCCACCGCCGGCTCCGCCGGTACTCGTGGTGCCGCCGCCTGCTCCGCCGGCTCCGCCCCCGCCGCCATCGCTTGCGCGTGGCCCTCAGCGCGAGAACCAGAACCGCTGGGCCGCCCGGATTCAGCAAAGCTATCCCTCGCGTGCCGTTCGTCGCGAAATCGAAGGCAACGTCGGTGTTAGCGTCGTTGTGGATGCAAATGGCCGCGTGTCGTCTTGCACGGTATCGACGAGCAGCGGTTCCGACATTTTGGACGAGGCTGCTTGCCAGGGCATGGAGCGTTTCGCACGCTACGAACCGGCTCTGGATGCAGCAGGCAACCCCACAACCGGCCGTGACACGATGACCATCGTTTACCGGCTCAATTAACGATACGAATTTCATAGATCTCTAAGAGAGGACTTTTCGCATGCTTATTGACATTCTGGCTGCCGCCGCAGGCGAAGCCCCGCAGAATCAATTCGGTTTCATGGAAGCGATGGAGCAGGGTGGACCTGTTGCCTGGACCATTCTTGGCGTGCTGGTGATCCAGTCCGTCGGTTCCTTCTACATTCTGATCACCAAATATCTCGAACAGAATCGCGTGCTCAAGCAGTATCGCACCGGGCGTCCTGCGTTCTGGCGCGCCAACTCGCTGGCTGAAGGCGCCTCCAAGTTCGACAAGAACAGCGCATGGCGCCAGCTGGTTGACGATACGCTTGCTGCAGATGCCGAGCACAAGAACATGGCCGACAGCCTCGAAGCCCATGACTGGCTGCATGGCTCGCTGGCCCGTTCGGAGGCTTCCATCAACGCCAAGCTCGCCGGTGGCCTGCCGTTCCTGGCAACCACAGGTGCAACGGCTCCTTTCGTGGGCCTGCTGGGTACGGTTATCGGTATCTACCGCGCGCTGATCAACATCGGCATCGCCGGTTCGGCTTCGATCGACAAGGTTGCCGGCCCGGTTGGTGAGGCACTGATCATGACCGCCATCGGCCTGCTGGTCGCCGTGCCGGCCGTGTTCGCCTACAACTACCTGCAAAGCCGCAACAAGAAGATCGCCTCGATGCTTTCCGGCTTCTCGACCGAGCTTCTGGCCAATGTTGCGTCGAACGGCGCGGTCAAGCCTGCCCTCAAGGCAGCTCCGGCAGCCAAGGCTGCTCCGGCCGCCGCCAAGCCCGCCGTCAAGGCTTAAGCCTGATTGCATGCGGGCGGTCACCTTGCCGGTGTCCGCCCACAGGCACCATTTGAGATAGGACGAGAAACATGGCCATAGCGACTGGTGGAGACGGCGGCGAAACGCCGATGTCAGACATCAACACCACTCCGCTGGTGGACGTCATGCTGGTGCTGCTGATCATCTTCCTGATCGCGGTTCCGGTTGCCATCCAGACAGTGGAAGAGCTGGAAATCCCGATCCTGGTTTCGCGCGAATCCGACGATAAGGTGGAGAACCTGCTCATCACCGTCACAACGACGGACGAGGCCGGCCGTACCCCCAGCACGCTCAACACCGACTATGTCGGGGCAACCCGCAGTGGCGAATGCCGCGTGTTCATCAATAACACCACATTGGTGGATTCGAGCGAATTGTATGACCAGGCGTTCAACAAGCTGGACCGCATTGTCCAGAGTGCTGGAGGACCGGAAATGATCATGCAGAACCCGGAGCTGATCCCGCAGGTGCATATTCGCGGTGACGTGAATGCCCCGTGGCGCTGCGTTGCCGGCACGATCTTCAATGTGCAGGCAGCCGGATATCCGACGGTCGGATTCATTTCCAACCCGGTCGACCCGAACGGCTGATACCGTTCGGTCCAGGGTTAGAGAAGTAAGGAGTAACAACTCATGGCAATGTCAGGCGGCAAGGACGATGGCGAGCCGATGATGGAAATGAACACGACGCCGTTGATCGACGTCATGCTCGTTCTCCTCATCATGTTCATCATCACCATCCCCGTTGCGACCCATGCGATCAATATCGACCTTCCGTCGCCGGATCCGAATCCGCCGCCGGAGGATATGATCGATCCGATCGTGAACAAGATCGTGCTCACGCCGAATGGCGAGATCCTGTGGAACGCGAACCCCATCACCGGTAACGAGCTGGTTCGCAACCTGCAGGAGACGCTCGCATTCGAGATCGAGCCAGAACTGCAGTTCGAGCCGGAAGGCAACGCCAGCTACGAGCTGTCGGCGCAGGTGCTGAATATCATCAAGAATTCAGGCGTGACCAAGTTCGGCTTCGTGGGCAACGACAAATATCGCAGTTTCGGCAAAGAATAAGCCGCAAGCTTAGCGAAAACCGATCAAGGGGCGGGCTTTCCCGCCCCTTTTTCTTTGCCTGCAATACTCCTGTCAGCAATCGCCCATGACATGGGGTTGATCTCGAACAGCATATGTGATGTTATATTGTTCTATTCGTACGGAGAGCCGCATACAGAGAATTGAGAGGAGCAAGTCCATGGCCGTTTCATTTCGTCGCCCCTATCCCGCCTACAGGGTGAACGCTTTTCAGGCATCGACCGGTCAGCCCATGAGCGAGATGAACACGACGCCTTTGATCGACGTGCTCCTCGTCCTGTTGATCATGATCATCATGACCGTGCCGCTCGGGACACATGTGCTCGATGTCGACCTTCCGGGTGAAAGCACGGGCCCGGTCAACGAAGCCCATCGATTTTCGATCACCATCAGCCCTTCGGGACAGGTCTACTGGGATGGCGAATCGGTGAACCGCGAAGAACTGGCCGAACGTCTCACCCATGCCACCACGCTCTCACCCGAACCCGTGATCCGCTTCCAGCCCGATCCGCAAGCGAGCTATGACGCATCGGTGCAGGTGATCGCCCAAGTCCGCGATGCCGGCCTCAAGAAATTCGCCTTCATCGGCAACGAGCGATTTAGGAATTTCGGCCGCGACTGACGCGTGGCCAAGCGCCGGGCAGCCCCCTCCAATACCCCTGTCCGGCGCCCTACATCACTTCATCCAGTCCGCCGACATCCATCGCTGCACCGGCAAGGCTTTCCGCTTCCAGCAGCAATTCCTCGTCCGCCGCACCCTGCGGCACGGCTTCACGCCCGATCATCACCATCACCGGCACGGCGAGCGGGCTGACCTTCTCCAGCCGGACATGCTCGATCCGCTCGGCTGAACTCTCCAGCAGGTCCGCCAGCCGCGCAATATCGGTCAGCTTGGCGCGGACATCGGCCCAGGCAGCCTGCATCAGGACGTGATCGGGCTCGTATTTCTTCAGCACGTCGTAGATCAGGTCGGTCGAGAAGGTGACCTGCCTGCCCGTCTTGCGCTTGCCGGGATGCTGCCGTTCCACCAGACCCCCGATCACCGCCACCTCGCGAAAGGCGCGCCTCAACAGATAACTGTCTTGTACCCAGTCGATGAATTCATCCTGCAAGATGGTGGGCGAGAGAAGCGGCGCAGGATCCTCCACCGGCTTCAGGCCCCAGACGGCAAGCGAATAATCGTTCGCCACGAAGCCGCCGGGCATCAACCCCAGATCCTCCATCCTTTTGGTGATCAACATGCCGAGCGACTGGTTCGCGTTCCAGCCGGTGAAAGTGTAATAGACCGTGTATTCGCGCCCGCCGTGCGGAAAGCTTTCGACCAGCAGATTGTCCGGCCCCGGCAACTGGCTGCGCCAGTCCTGCACTTCCAGCCATTCGCGCACATCGTCGGGGAAGCGCCCCCAGCCCGCACGATCGACCAGCATAGCACGCACGCGGTCGGCCAGATGCGTGGTCAGCGGCAGGCGCAGCCCGCCGTAAGACGGAATCATCGCCGCCTTGCTGCTGGCGCGCACGATGAGGTCCATGTCCTGCAACTTCTCAACTTCGAGCGTCATGCCCGAAAAGCGGAAAGTGTCGCCCGGAGAGAGCGAAGCGGCAAAACGCTCCTCCACCTTGCCCAGCGACCGCCCATTGCGGAACCGCACATTGAGCATCTCGCTATCGACAATGATGCCCGCATTCATCCGGTGGCGATGCGCCTGGTCAGGATGCGTCAGCCGCCATGTGCCGTCTGCATCGCGGGTGATGCGCTGGAACTTGTCATAAGCCTTGAGCGCATAGCCGCCCGTCGCCACAAAATTGAGCACTCGCTCCCAAACCGCCGCATCTACCCAGCTATAGGCAAGGCTTGAGCGTATCTCCGCCAGCAAGCCAGCTTCGTCGAAAGGCCCGGCACAAGCGCAGGACATCACATGCTGCGCCAACACATCCAGTCCACCGGGACGAAAATCCTCGGCGTCGCGCTGCCCTTCGTCGACCGCCTGCTTGGCCGCCATGGCTTCGAGAAATTCGAAACGGTTGCCCGGCACCAGCAGCGCGCGGCTGGGCGTGTCGAGCCGGTGATTGGCGCGCCCGATCCGCTGCAACAGGCGCGAGGAGCCCTTGGGAGCACCCATCTGCACCACCAGGTCGATATCGCCCCAGTCGACCCCCAGATCGAGGCTGGCCGTGCAGACCAGAGCGCGCAGTTGACCACGGGCCATCGCGCCTTCCACCTTGCGCCGCCCCTCCTTGGAGAGCGAGCCGTGGTGAACTCCGATGGGGAGGTTCTCCTCATTCGCATCCCACAACTGGCTGAAGATATACTCGGCCAAAAAGCGCGTATTGGTGAAGACCAGCGTGGTACGGTTGCGCCTGATCTCTTCAAAGAGCTGCGGGATCGCCCAAGTCGCCGCATGGCCACCCCAAGGCACGCGCTCGTCCTGCGGCAGGAGGATGTCGACTTCGGGCTCGGCACCCTTCTCCCCCTCCACCAGAGCAACCGAATCAATGTCGCCCCAAGGCGCCAGCCATTCGCGGAATTCCTCCGGCGAGGCCACCGTTGCTGACAGTCCCACACGCTGCATCTCGGGCGCAATCGCCTGCAGCCGGGCTAGTGACAGCGCCAGCAGGTCACCGCGCTTCTGCGTAGCAAAGGCATGGATCTCGTCCACGACCACGCGTTTCAGGCCT
>CAJXLD010000128.1 GCA_913055595.1 uncultured Altererythrobacter sp. | reverse complement strand
CAAACCATGCTTCGCGGGCGAGCGCGCAGCGCATCAGCCAGCCGCGCGCACCATCCGCTCCCATGCGAAGAGACAGCATCTCCAGCGCTTCGATCGCTTCGGCATCATTCCGAGCTTCCCAATCGACCAGCAAATCCGCCAGCACACGATGCGCCAGCAGATCGCGGTCGCGATCTTCCATCGGCTGTGTGCCGGGTTCGACCCCTGCTTCCTCCGGAAAAGCCGCCAGAAGATATTGTGCAAACGCATGGATCGTATCGATCCGCAACCCGCCGCCCGGACAGTCGAGTACGCTAGCAAAGAGCGTCCGCGCACGGGCGATGGTTTCGGGATCGTTGTCTGCACCGATGGCGATCAGATCGCCGGCAAGATCGGCATCCTTCATCCGCACCCAGGTAGCTAGCACCTCATTGACGCGCGTCGCCATTTCGGCGGCACCGGCCTTTGTGAAAGTAAGGCACAAAATCTGCTCGGGCCGCACATCCTTGCGCAGCAAGAGCCGCAGAACGCGCGCGGAGAGTACCTGCGTCTTGCCAGTACCTGCAGAGGCGGAAAGCCACACGCTATCGCGCGGATCGACGGCCCGCGCCTGATTTGCGCTGAGAGGATAGACCTTGCCGCTCATCGTGCAGCATCCTCCCGCCCCATCCACTCGTCGAGGCGCATCAACTGGTCATATTCAGCATAGACCTTGGCCGCCGGATTTAGCCGAGCGGTGAAACCTTCATCTCCAACAATCCAGCGGGTTACCGCATCTGTCAGGAAACGTTCGGCCTCGGGCAGGAAGTCTTCGGGTTCGATGCCGGTCTTCTTCTTGCCAGTCTTCAAAGGCGTGGTGACATAACCAAAACCGGTAGGATGATCCTTGTCCTTCGCCTTGCCGAGAGACCAGTATTCGAACACTGTAGGTTCTGCAGCAACGCCGCCAAAGGCACCCTGCCGCGTCATCAGGCCCAGCGTACCTAGCTGCATGGCAAATCCCGCCTCGACTTCCTTGCCCGTGGGCGGCGCGCCGGTCTTGTAATCGACAATCGCCAGCGTTCCATCCGCAGCGCGGTCGATACGGTCGACCTTTCCCTTGATCGTCACACCGTGGAAGGTGATTGCGCCTTCCTCCTCGATCAGGATCGGTTTGCGATCGGGCGCCTTGCGCACCTCCTGCTCGATCCAGTCGAGCGCCTTCATCAGGCGCGGTCGCCACAATGCGCGCATTAGCGGATGGGCGTGCATTTCCTTGAGGTGATGTGTGGCAAGCGCCTCCATGCTGCCCTCGCCCTTGTGCCAGCTTTCAAGGATCGCATGCGCCAGCGTTCCCTGCCATGCGGGTGAAGGTTCCGCATCGAGCCGGTCGAGCTCGCGCAATCGCAGTATCTTCGAGGCGTAAAACTGGTAGGGATCGCTACGCAGTCGATCGAGCGCGGTAACGCTCAGATCCTCGCGCCGCTGTTCCGCAGATGGTTTGGGGTCGGGGCGCGGGTGCGGCGCAACGGGAAGGCCCTTGTCCACTGCGCGGGCGAGCATGACGGGCCCGTCATCGACATAACGCTTGAGAAGGTCCTGACCCAGCAAAGCCTGCACGCGCAGCCAGAAACGCGAGGCGATTACTGGTCCGCCCGCATCGCGCTGAGCCCTGCTGAGCACCACTTCGGGCGCGCCCAATGCTCCAGCGAGATCATGCGCGGCCAGGCCGATGCGGAAATCTGCTCCTGGCACCCAGCGCGCGCAAGATCGCCGGGGCCAGCACAGGATCGGTGGAAGGCCGCGCCGGCCACGTTCCCTCGTTCAGCCCAGCACAGATAACCAGGTCCGCTCGCGTCATCCGGCTTTCGAGAAGGCCGTAGATCGCCACGCGCGGATGGCCGCCATAGGGAGGACGCACTGCTTCGCGATCCATCGCATCGCGTAGCATAGACGGCAGGTCGTCCATTTCGATTGTCAGGCCGGTGCTGAGTGCATGGAGGCGCAAATTCTCGACGAAGCGCGCCAAGGTGCGTCCGTCCTCCTGCGCCCAAAGACCTTGACCGCATAATGTCTCACCCGCCGCCGCAAGCAGGTCCAGTGCATCGCTTAGCGGGATTTTGTCAGATGCTTCGAGCAGCGGGGCGAGCACGGATTCGACCTCCTGCCACCAATCGCCATGTCCGGCCTTCACCGCATAGCTGCGCAGGTGCGACAGCCCCGGAGCCGGACGCGGGCCGCGCAACGCAAGTTCCAGGGCCCTGGCACCCTTTAGCCATTCCTCGCGCCCTTCCTCGCGCCGCACAAGCGGATGGGTGAGTAACGCCAGCAGCGGAACGGGTGCCGCCTCCTCCGCCGCAACATCGGCCAATTGCTGCAAAACCCGACCGGCCGGTGTCTGTGATAAGGGACGGCCGGCTGTATCGTCTGCCTGGATATGCCAGCGCCGCAAATGTTGCACCACACGGCCAGCCAGCCCGCGATCGGGCGTGACCACCGCGACGCGCTTTTCTGGTTCCTCCAACGCCTCACGTACCAGCAGGGCGATGGCCTGCGCTTCCTCCTCGGGATTTGTGCTTTCCATCATGCGTACACCGGCGAGACGACGCTTTTCAGGCGGAAGATCGACCCATGCCTTGCTTGCCTCCTGCGGCAGAAAGAGGCTGGAGATGGCATGACTGCGTTCCGGCGGTCCCTTGCCCAACCCCGCTCTATGCCAATGCTCCACCTCGCCGCGCGCGACGCCCATGCGGTTGAGCAGCAGCTTTAGATGATATTGTGGATGGGTCACCGCATCATCGCGCTGGAAGGGCGTTTCCGTATCGGCAGAGCCGGCGCTGCCCAATTCCTCCCAGACCTCGTTGGGCATGGACAGATCGAGATCGGGGAGTACCACAGAACCTTGCGGTAAATCGCTGATAGTGCGCAAGAGTTCAGCCAAGGCCGGTGCAGCGCTTGTCACACCTGCGGCAACAATGGGCATCTCCGGAGGATTATTACGCAACCTCCTCGCAGCCTCTCGAAAAAGCATGTTGCGGCGCGTCGCAGCATCGACCTCTCCACGCTCCTGCAATTCGGTGAGCCACATCTGCTGGATCGAGGCGAAAGTACGCAGGTTCTCAATCCAGTGTTCCGACAATTCGCCGACGAGATCCTTGACCCTCTCGCTCAACAGGTCTTCGGGCGCGATTTCCTCCACCAACAAGCGATCCATCACCTGACCGGTTTCGAAGGCCTGGCGCAACAGCGCGCTTCCTTCGGGTGCATCCTTGCCCTTGAATTTACGGACCAGACCTGCCAGCCGCAACCAGCGGAAGGTGGGATCGGCCGCGGGTGGCACATCCAGCGCTGCGCCCATATTGTCGAGCAGCGGCCCCAGCGTTTCGTCGAGGTCGAGGTCGCCTACCATGACCATGCGCGGCATCAGCAGGCCCGCCCTTCCCTGCTCGCCGAAATGGCGGATAAAGGCCTCACTCACCGTGCGTGCGGCACGGCTGCTGGGCAGGATCAGCGTAAGGCGGGCGAGACCGAGCTGGTCGTCCCAATATCGCGGTACCAGGCCCGCCACCAGCGCATCGGCAAAGCCGCGATGCGCGGCGATGGAATAGACGCTGGGGCCCGCCTCCCGCATCAGCCCTTAACAGCCATCGACCAAGGCAAGTTCGGTGGGCCTTATCGCCTCGGGCGTACCGACTTCGAACCAGCGACCGGTAAAGGCGAGGCCGAAAAGCCGCTCTTCCTCAATCGCGCGGTCCCACAAGTCGTTTGTCGAAAATGGCCCTCTCGGTGCATCACGCAGAAGGCGCTTTGAAACAAGCTGAATGCCCGTAAAGATATGCGGCGCGATGCGGCCGGAACGACGACGACGCAAGCGCCCTGTGGCGTCCATATGGAAATCACCTTTTCCCACATAATTGGCTGCGCCCTTGTGGGGAACCAGCAACAGGAGCGCGTCCATCGTCTCGGCATCCCAGAACGCCGAAAGATCGGCAAAAGCGTTCTTCGGACCATCGAGCCAGATATTGTCGCTGTTGAGACAGAAGAAGGGATCCGGCAGCAGCTCTTTTGCCTTGATCAATCCACCGCCGGTTTCAAGCAGCCGATTCCGCTCATCGGAAATGATAATCTGGATATCACTCCGCTCGGCCAGATGCGCTTCGAGCGCATCGGCGAGATAGTGCACATTGACTACTGCCCGCTTGATCCCTGCCGCCACAAGCCGGTCGAGCGCGTGATCGATCAGGGCCTTACCCGCGACGCGTACTAGAGGCTTGGGCTGGGCTGCGGTGAGCGGGCGCATGCGCTTGCCCATGCCCGCCGCCAAAACCATCGCCGTATCCGAAACGAGAGCACTCACCCCAAGCCTCCACCACGCTTTTCACGCCATTCGGCTGGCACATTGGCAGTAAACCATGACGCTACGGGGGCAAGCGCGGGATGTGCAAGATCGCGCTCCATCGCCTCCCATACGCGGGGGATCATGGAGAGATAACGCGCCTTGCCATCACGCTTCCAAAGCCGTGTAAAGATACCCACGATCTTGGCATTTCTTTGTGCACCCAGCCGTGCGTAATCGGCCGCAAATTCCGGACCGCAATCCACCTTGCCGGTATAGTGATCCAGCATCGCCGTTTCCAGTTCGGGCAAGACATCTCGCCGTGCATCCTGCAGCAGAGACACCAGGTCGTAGGCGGGATGGCCCACCAGCGCGTCCTGGAAATCAATCAACCCTTGCCCACCACCGGGTAGCAGCATGATGTTCTCCGCGTGATAATCGCGCAGCACGGTAAGGCCGGGCTGCTGGCGTTCCAGCAGTGGTGTAAGCACCTCTTCCCAGGCGGCATCATACGAGGCGGTATCCGTTTCGATCCCAGCTGCCGGGCAGAACCATTCGATGAACAGCCGCACCTCGCGCAAATAGGTGGCCATGTCATAGGAAGGAAAAGGTCCCGGCGGGCAGTTGTGCAATTCGACAAGCGCATCGACGGCGGCGACATAAGTCTCGGTCTCAGCTGAGGGATTGTCATCCAGCCAATCGCGCATCCGGTCAGTACCGAAATCCTCGATCAGCACGAGGCCCCGTTCGGCCTCTTCTGCATAAATGCGGGGGGCGCGTAGCCCATGATCAATCAGCCAATGGCCGACATGCAGGAACGGGCCGGGGTCCTCATGCGGGGGAGGCGCGTCCATGAGCATGGCAGTCTCGGCGCCTCGGCGGATACGGAAATAGCGACGGAAACTGGCATCGCCGGGCAGCGGTTCGATCTTTGCTCCGCCCCAGCCCGCACCGACCAGAAACTCGTCCACACCGTTCGGCAAATCAGCACTCATTCCCAGCGCCCAATCCAATCACTTCCCGGATCCACCTTAGCCTTGCGTCCCTCTCCCGCCACATCCAGCTTGACCGACAGGCAGCCCGCTTCATGGGCAAAACCACCCGCCTTGTCTGGCCATTCAGCCAATAATGCAGCGCCTTCCCGATAATCATCCAGACCTATCTCTTCCAACTCTTGCGGCGACTCCAGCCGATAGAAATCGGCATGCACGATGGGCAGGCGCGTGTCGGGTGGGTCGTAGGTCTCTATGATGGTAAATGTCGGTGATGGCACTTCGCCGACATGCCCCAACGCAGCAAGAATGCTACGCGAAAGCGTGGTCTTACCGGCACCCAATCCACCGGTGAGTGCCACAACATCGCCAGCACGCAGCAATGCCGCAATCCGCGCTCCCAAGGCCTCCATTGCGGCAAGATCAGGCAAGTCGATTATCAAGGCAGGGTAATCGTCGCGGTCGTGCCCGCGCCTACTTCCGACTGCACGTCCAGCCTCCCGCCATGTGCTTCCACCAACTGACGTGCGAGCGGCAAGCCAAGCCCGCGCTTTTCGCCCTCGCCATTTCCCTTGGTCAGCCGATAGCCGTCAAGCGCGCGCGCCAGTTCGCCCGGCTTCATCCCGGGACCATTGTCCGAAATCACGACCTGAACGCCGCGCCGACGACGATTGAGCGCCACCAATATGCGCCCGTCCTTTTCCGGCACCACCGCAATCGCATTATCCAGCAAATTGCCGATAGCACGGCCTAGCTGACGCTTGTCGGCCATCACCTTGCCAGCGCCCTTGTCTCCGCGAAGGTCGAGCGAGATACTCTTCTCCTCAAGGGCGTCCTCGCGCTGGCGCACTATGTCTGTGACGAATGGGAGTAATTCCACCTCTTCTGTCGCGATCGGCAGCAGTCCCGCCTCGCTCTGCGTCAGGTCAAGCACGCTTTCGATCTGCGCGGTCAGCCGTTCGACCGAGGCAACAATCGCGCCGACATATTCCTTGCCCTGTTCACTCAATTCACCCGCCACGCCCGATTGCAGCAATTCGGCAAAACCGCCAATTGAGGTAAGCGGCGTGCGGAACTCATAAGACATATTCGCAAGGAACCGCGTTTTCACCGCATCCGCTTCCTCCAGGGCAGCTGCGCGATCGCGAAGGGCCTGCTCTGCCTTGGTCGAATCGGTTACGTCGAGCACTGTGAGCAATCCATTGCCGTCCGGGAGAGGCACGCCAGCAAATTCGAGCGTGCGGCCATCGGAGAGCGTCACGCGGCCGCTACGTTCCTTTCGGTCGAGCGTTGCCGAGCGGACGACTTCGCCGATAGCCGCGCGTTGCCCGGGACGGGCGAGCGCCCGGGCAATACGATCCAGCAACGCATCGACATGCGGATGGCTGTTGAAGAACTCTTCCTCGATACCCCAGATTTGCGGGAAACTCCGGTTCCACAACTGCACCTTGCCGTCCGGGGCAATCACAGCGAGCGCTTCGAACAGGCTGTCGAAAGTCGCGGTCCGGGTGCGCAACAGCGTGTCGCGCATGGCCGACAAGGCAAGTTGCTCGGAACGGTCTTCCGCCACCAGTACGACGCCGCCATCGGGCATGGGCTGCGCGACGATGCGCAGATGGGTGTTGTCTGACAAGCTCCAGGCATCCTCAGTGGGCGTGTCCTGCAAAAACCAGCCGGCCAATTCCGCGCGCCATTCGGGGAAGTCGCGCACTTCAGGCAGGCGACCCTTGTCGCGCGCCATGTCGAGGAAACGGTCAAAATCGGGCGGATCGGATTGCACCGATGCCGGCAGGGAAAAAATGCGCAGGAAAGGCTGGTTGGCAAAAGCCAGGCGATGCTCGGCATCGAATTGCGCCACACCGACCGACAGCTGGTCCAGCATACTGCGCTGAGCCTCGCGGAAAGCCCGGAAAGCGCGGTTTTGCTCCTCCATTTCCTCAATATCGATCGCGTAACCGGCAACGCCTTCCTGACCCAGAGGCAGATCGGTTACGCGCAGCGCGCGGCGCTGGTTGCCGATGGTCGCCTGTACAATGCGCTCGATCGGAACATCTTCGTCGCGCGCCTGCTTCGCCACTTGTCCGGCGCTGATACCATCAACGGTCTCCACGAGTTCAATCTGCTCATCGACCACAGATTGCGCATTTTTCGCCTCGACCGCCTTCACGTAAGCGCTGTTGACCAGTTGCAACCGCATATCGGCATTGCGGAACCACATGGGCATGGGGGCAGCTTCGATAAGGCCCACCAGAGCGGCAAAATCGCTCCGCGCCCTCGCCGCATCTGCCCTTAGTTGCGAGAGCTCGCCTTCACTCTCTGAAAAATCGAACCACCATACCAAAGCTGTACCGGCAGGCGCCACCGCCGGATCGGCCTGCTGCCCGCGCAACGCAAGGCTCCTGCTGGAGCCGCAGGGCGTCACGGCCATATTGAAAGGTGCAGAGGTCTTCTGCGTGCGACGGACTGCCTCGCGCAGCTCGGCAAGGTCTGCATCGGCAAGGCCAAGACCGTTGTCGGCCAATTCGCTGAGGGAATGCGGTAATTGTTCGAGGCCCAGCCATGA